>JBMLPO010000393.1:0-4657 GCA_049242065.1 Bacteroidia bacterium | reverse complement strand
ATACTCTTGCTCAATACTCTTGCTCAATACTCTTGCTCAATACTCTTGCTCAATACTGATTCGAGTGTGGAGTGAGTGTTTAGCAAGATCGTGATTTAACTCTTGCTCAATACTCTTGCTCAATACTGATTCCTCATTCATCCGCTCGCTTAATCTTCAACTTAGTCCCTGGTTTGAGAGCTTGTTCATACGTGAAACCATTCCACAGCATTAAATTTTCTTTGCTCACATTGTGTTTTTTGGCAATGCTTTCAAAGGTTTCGCCTTTCATGACATCGTATTCAAATTCCAATATCAAATCTTCCTTTACTATCGAATCCATTTTCATATCACCCAATTGAAGAATTCCATCTTTTACTTTTGATGCCAAGGGTGAATTCATGATTCTATCAGCAGGTAATTTGATATCATATATTTTGCCTGGAGCGATATTCAAAAATGGCTTACGCATCCACGGATTAAACCACTTCAATAATTTATAATTACAATAGTTTTCGTTGGCAAATTCAGTGAGGTTACTGATACTGATATCAGCCTTTACAATCACTGTTGCAGGTTCAGTGTACAAGTGATTAAATGGAACATGAAATCCATAAGTTTCTGGATGCTCAATGATTTCTTTTATGGATATAATTCTAAATAAATAACGTGATGTTTCTGTGTTTAAATAAAGGTCTTCGTACTTCTTAATAGATTGTGAACGCACTTGTCGTTTAACTCCTTCAATACCCATATTGTAACTGGCTGCAACCAATGCCCAATCGCCAAACTGATTGTATGCTTCTCTAAAATATTTACAAGCTGCTAAGGTCGATTTTTCAATATTGTATCTTTCATCTACTTCTTCAGTAATTTCGAGTCCGTAGCGTTTACCTGTCTTGTCTAAAAATTGCCAATACCCTGCTGCTCCTGCGGGAGAAACTACTTGTTGTAAGCCACTTTCTGCAATAGCTAAGTATTTAAAATCAAGCGGAATTCCTTCCTGACGAAGTATTCTTTCAATTACAGGAAAAAAGCGATTGGCCCTTTTAATAAACAAGATGGTTTGCGATTGCCAATACACATTGGTTAACATTTCTCTGTCGAAACGCTCTTGTGCATCTGCATCTCTAAGTGATATCTTTTGTCCAGCAAAGGTGCAGAACTCAGGAGTGGGAATAGAATAAATCTGATAATTCGATTGAAAACCTGATTTGGCTTTTTGGTCTTCAGTAATATCAGCTTTAATAAACAGTCCTAAAGCCAAAGCCAATAAACAAACATTGATGAGATAGAAAAAGTAAGATGGTTTTTTGAATAACATATGCAAGGATAATTATTAATTGTGAAAAGAGAGAAAGGGGATTTACGATTGGGGAGGTGAGAGGTGAGAGAGAAGAGACGAGAGATGAGAGACGAGAGGTGAGAGATGTTTTGGGGATTGGGATTTAATTTAAAAAGTAAATATTGGCTTAAACTTTTGAATCGGAGTATATTCGCGGAAGATGAATGAGTTTGAAGAAGAAATAGACGAATTAGAAGAAAAGGAATTATACGAGCATTTCCGATTGGTGGTGGACAAGGGCCAGAAGTTGTTGCGTATTGATAAGTTCTTGATGAACCGTATTGAGAATGCTAGCAGGACTAAAATACAGGCTGCTGCAGATGCGGGTTCAATTCTGGTGAATGACAAGCCTGTTAAGTCGAGTTATAAAATCAAACCTTTGGATGTGATTTCCATTGTGATGGCAACTCCTCCAAAGGATACAGAAATTGTACCTGAAGATATTCCTTTAGATATTATTTACGAAGACGATGATTTGCTTTTGGTAAATAAAAAAGCAGGAATGGTTGTGCACCCAGGATATAACAATGCAAGAGGTACTTTGGTGAATGCTTTGGCTTATTACCTTCAAGACAATCCTTTCATGAAGGAAAAAAACATCAGGCCTGGTTTGGTTCATCGCATTGATAAAAATACAAGTGGCATTTTAATCATTGCCAAAAATGAAGTTGCCATGACCAATTTGGCAAAACAGTTTTTCGACCACAGCATACAAAGGCGCTACCAAGCTTTGGTTTGGGGCGATTTAAAAGAAGATGAAGGTACCATTACTGGTTATATTGGAAGAAGTTTAAGAGATAGAAGAATCTTTCAATTATCGCAAGATGAAAACAAAGGCAAATGGAGTGTAACACACTACAAAGTCTTAGAGAGATTCCAGAACGCAACTTTAATTGAATGCCGATTAGAAACAGGTAGGACACATCAAATTAGGGTGCACCTAAGAAGCATTGGACATCCCTTGTTTGCAGATGATAGTTATGGTGGAGCTGAAATTGTATGTGGTCCTCAAGTAGGTACTTACAAAAAGTTTATCATGAACTGTTTTGAAATCATGCCTCGACAAGGATTACATGCCAAATCATTGGGCTTTTTTCACCCGAGTCAGAAAAAGGAATTTTACTTCGAAAGTAATTTACCAGATGATATGCAAACCGTAATTGAGCGTTTTAGAAAATATGCTCATTTCCATCAGGAACAAGACTAAACAAAAACGATTCAGTTTGTTGAATCGTTTTTTTATTTCCTCATTTCATTGGCAACAATACTGGCCGCTCGGTAAGCAGGATAAATGGCAGTAATCAAACCCAAAACAATCAAGGTAAAAAACACTTTGATTAAATCGGGTATCTGTAATTGAACTGGGTAAGCATGAATTACAAAACTTTCAGCATTTTGAAGGGAAACCCAAGCAAAATGTTCCTGACCCAATACAAACAAAACTCCCAGAAAAATTCCAGCTAATCCGCCCACAAGGGCAATTAATAAACTCTCCGCCAAAAAGAGACGGAAAGCAGTTTTAGGTTCAAAACCCATCCCTTTTAATAACATGAGGTCCGATTTTTTCTCAAGCACCAACATATATAAAGAACCTATGGTATTAAAGGCAGCAATCAGTAAAATGAATACCAAAATCACATAGGAAATGGTCTTTTCAGATTGCATAATTTTATAAAAAGAAGCCCTTTGTTCGTACCTGTTTTTCACTTCAAAATTTGCCCCACATACTTTCTGAATCTCTTCTTGCAAATTATCCATATTGGCATCAGGTGCTAATCTAATTTCGATAGCAGAAAAATTATTTTCTCTTTCTAAAACCTGCTGAGCAAATCGCAAGGGTACTAAAACATATTTGGCATCAACTTCCTCTTGAACAGAAAACACGGCTGATGGAGCAATCACTCCTTTTGCAAATGCACCATCTGGATTGAGCATATCTACCTCACCTTTTCGTGGTAGGTAAATACCCAAATAATGATAAGGATCGTCTGGGTCAATACCTAGTTGATAGGATAAACCCAATCCAACCATAGCAAAATTGGTATCTCCGGCTTGAAGGATCGCTGAACCTCTTAAAATATTTGTATCGAGATGTGAATGTAACAGGTATTGGTCTGCAACAGCACGAATGGTACCAATACCTTGTTTGTTGTTATACCTTAACAATACATTTTCTTCTATCACCCACTCAGCAGAAGCAATACCTGGAAGTGATTTGATTTGCTCGATGGCTATTTCGGTAGGCAAAAAAGTTTTACCACGTGCAGGCGTAATTTTGAGGTCGGCATCAAAATGCGCGTACATGCCTCCAAACAAAGCGCCAAAGCCATTGAATACAGATAATATGATAACCAATGCTGCAGCACCCACTAAATAGCCTGCAAGCGAAATCCAGGAGATTAAACTTACCGCATTGAATACACCACTTTTTCTTCGTGATATAAAATAACGCCAAGCAATCCTGAATGAAAGATTCATTTAATTAGCTTTTCCAGGCTTTTACAATTAAACCTGTTCCAGTTGCATGTTTGCTATGTGTATCGAAATAGTTCAATACATAACTAATTGGGAAAGTAATCAGGTAATAAAATGGAATGATAATGAAAAACAACTTGCTTGCATTTAACATTAACATTGGATATTTCATGCTTAATCTCCAAGCAATTTTACCCGGTGCACCATAGCTATAAAGGATTTCCATTTTTTCGAAACCTGCTTGTTTCAACTTATCAGCCATTTCAGCAACAGGATATCCATCACGAACGTGTTCACCAATAAAACTTTCGCCTGTTTCTTCATGAACATCAGAACCACCTTGGTCGCTTGGCGTTGAAATTAACAACATAGCACCCGGTTTCATGGCTTGGTTGAAGTTTTTGAAAACGGTAACATCTTCTAAAATATGTTCCATTACATCAACACACATCACCAAATCATATTTGTCTTGAGCAATTGGTTGAGTTAAATCTCCGATTCTAAAAACAGCATTACTCAAACCAACTTTTTGGAAGAATGCATTACAATCAGCAATTTGATCATCTTTTACATCAACTGCATCAATCACATAATTTGGACTTTGTTGAGCCATGTTGAAGCTATATTGTCCAAAACCGGAACCGGCATCTAAGATTAAAGCTGAAGGATTTGATTTGCGCCACAATTTTAATTCGCGGTGAACATGCCAGCTTCTTAAAAGCAAAAGGTCTAAAAGCTTGTAAAATAATTTTCTTAAAAAGGGTTGTTTGTTAAATACAATACCCAGGTCTTTTTTAATAGGATCGTAATTCATTATGCCTTGTCGTCTTGTAGGTTATTTTGTTCGTCTTGTTTATT
>JBMLPO010000392.1:0-11025 GCA_049242065.1 Bacteroidia bacterium | reverse complement strand
TTATTTATCAGTTGAATTAGCACCTATTATTTTCCTTTTATATTCTTCAAATACCCATACTTTATTGTTTTATTTGGGTTAATTTTGCAGTTTAATTCCCTGCGATGAGCTCAGATAAATACATGAAAAGAGGAGTATCTTCTCAAAAAGAGGATGTTCATGCTGCTATTAAACATATAAACAAAGGATTGTTTCCTCAAGCCTTTTGCAAAATTGTTCCTGACTATTTAGGAAATGATGAGAACTACTGCAATATCATGCATGCAGATGGAGCTGGAACAAAATCAAGTTTGGCTTATTTGTATTGGAAAGAAACTGGCGATTTAAATGTTTGGAAAGGAATAGCTCAAGATGCTATTGTAATGAACCTAAATGATTTATTGTGTGCAGGGGTTTATAACAATATCACTATCTCTTCTACCATAGGCAGAAACAAAAATCTCATACCAGGTGAAGTGATTAGTGCAATTATTGATGGCACTGAAGAGTTTCTTGCTAATCTTAGAAATTACGGAATCAACATCTATAGCACAGGAGGAGAAACAGCAGATGTGGGCGATTTAGTGAGAACAATTATTGTTGATTCTACCGTGACCGCAAGGGCAAAAAAAACTGATATCATTTCCAATCACAGGATTCAAGCAGGAGATGTTATTGTGAGTTTTGCCTCATTTGGGCAAGCAGCTTGGGAAAGCGAATACAATGGAGGCATGGGAAGTAATGGCTTAACAATGGCCAGACATGATACCCTTTCATCTTTTTACAAAAAATTCCAAGAGAGCTTCGACCCTTTGGTTCCTGATGAATTGGTTTATACAGGGAATTTAAAATTAACCGATCAGTTAGCTAATCATCCTTTAAACGTGGGTAAAATGATTTTATCCCCTACCAGAAGTTTTAGTCCGATTATTGGAAAAATCTTAGCTAAACATTTTGATGATATTCACGGAATGGTTCACTGTACCGGAGGAGGTCAAACTAAGATACTTCATTTTATCAAAGAGTTTCATATCATCAAAGACAATTTAATCCCTTGTCCTCCCCTATTTGAAATGATTCAAAGTCAATCTGCTAGCTCCTGGGAAGAAATGTACAAGGTGTTTAATATGGGAAATTTATTAGAGTTTTACGTACCAGAAAACATTGCTTCTAGTTTAATTGAGATTGCAAACGAATTTGGAATTAAAGCCCAAATTAGTGGAAGAGTTGAAGCTTCGAGCAATAAAAAACTGAGTATAAAATCGGATAAAGGCGAATTCTACTATTAATTTATTATTTTCCAATTTAAGTCCTTTCAATTTTTAAGGCTTAAACCTATATTTACCAACCTTAAAAAAAGAGCATGAGCAAAATTTTAGTTACAGGTGGAACCGGATACATCGGATCACATACTGTTGTTGAATTACATAATGCCGGATTTGAAGTTGTAGCCATTGATAATTTTGACAATTCCTATCCAGACGTCATTGAGAATATAGAGAAAATCAGTGGTAAAAAACTGAATTTCGAAAATGTTGATATTAGAGACAAAGCAGCTTTAAAAGCTTATATTTCAAAACACCAAGATATCAGCGCAGTTATTCATTTTGCAGCGAATAAAGCTGTTGGAGAAAGCGTTCAGTTTCCCTTGAAATATTACGAAAACAATGTAAGCGGAACCGTAAACCTATTACAAGTGCTTCAGGAAAACAATATCAATCATATTGTATTCTCATCAAGCTGCACTGTTTATGGTGAAGCCACTCCACCAGTTGATGAAAATGCTCCTATTCCAGTTGCACAATCTCCCTATGGAAATACCAAACAAATCTGTGAAGAGATTTTAAGAGACCAGTCGGTAGCAAGCGATTTAAAAGTAGTGGCATTGCGCTATTTCAATCCTGTTGGAGCGCATGATTCTGCTTTAATTGGCGAATTACCTATTGGTGTTCCAAATAATTTGGTTCCTTTCATTACTCAAACAGCTATTGGCAAAAGAGAAGTTTTAACTGTATTTGGAGACGATTATCCAACACCAGATGGAACTTGTATACGAGATTATATTCATGTAGTTGATTTGGCATTGGCGCATGTAGCAGCCATCAACTTTTTATTGGATAAAAAATATACAGAAGACTTTAGTGTCTTTAATCTAGGCACCGGACAAGGAAATTCTGTATTAGAAGTAATCCAATCTTTTGAAAAAGAAACAGGTGTTAAACTAAATTATAAAATCGGACCAAGAAGACCCGGTGATGTAGTTCAGGTGTATGCCTCTTGTGAAAAAGCATCAAAAGTACTGGGTTGGAAAACAGAAAGAGATTTAGCAAATTGTATGACCACAGCTTGGGCTTGGGAAAAAGCACTCGCGAATAAAAATAGTTTATCAAACTAATTAAAAAACATGACTAAACGTTCAATATTAATTACTGGTGGGGCTGGATTCATAGGCTCTCATGTTGTAAGGTTATTTGTCAATAAATACCCAGATTACCATATCTACAATTTAGATAAGTTAACCTATGCTGGTAATTTAAAAAACATCACAGATATTGAGAATGCTTCTAACTATACCTTTATCAAAGCTGATTTAGTAGATGCAAATGCTATCAATGATTTATTCAATCAATACCAATTTGATTCTGTAATTCATTTGGCAGCAGAAAGTCATGTTGACAGAAGCATTACCAATCCTTTAGAGTTTGTGATGACCAACGTAGTTGGTACCGTAAATTTGCTGAATGCAGCAAAAGAACTTTGGAAAGGTAAGATGGATGGAAAATTATTCTATCATGTTTCAACAGATGAAGTTTATGGAAGTCTGCATGATGGCGGATTTTTCTTAGAAACAACTCCTTACGACCCACAAAGTCCTTATTCAGCAAGTAAAGCTAGCTCAGATCATTTTGTTAGAGCGTATCACAATACTTATAAAATTCCGGTTGTATTGAGCAATTGCTCCAATAATTACGGACCTAATCAATTCCCAGAAAAGCTGATTCCATTATTCATCAACAATATCAGAAATAATAAACCATTACCTGTTTACGGAAAGGGTGAAAATGTAAGAGATTGGTTGTATGTTGTAGACCATGCAAGAGCCATTGATGATGTGTTTCACAAAGGAGCAGTGGGTGAAACCTATAATATTGGAGGCTTTAATGAGTGGACCAATATTGAATTGATTAAAGTAATATGCAGAACCATGGACCGCAAATTGGGTAGACCTGAAGGTGAGTCAGAAAAACTAATTACCTATGTTACAGACAGAGCAGGTCATGATTTGAGATATGCCATTGATGCAAATAAAATCATGAAGGAATTAGGATGGGAACCAAGTTTACAATTTGAAGAAGGCATAGATAAAACTGTAGATTGGTACTTAAACAATCAGCAATGGATGGATGAAGTAACCAGTGGTGATTATGCCAAGTATTACGACAATATGTATTCAAAAAGATAAAAAATCCTAAACCATATACCTATGAAAGGAATTATTTTAGCAGGAGGAAGCGGCACTAGGTTACATCCTCTTACCATCGCAGTAAGCAAGCAGTTAATGCCTGTTTATGATAAACCCATGATTTATTATCCATTGTCTACATTGATGTTGGCAGGAATCAGAGAAATTCTGATCATCACAACACCGCATGATGCAGAAGGGTTTAGAAAATTATTGGGAGATGGATCTCAAATTGGATGCAGATTTGAATATGCTGTACAACCTTCGCCAGATGGTTTAGCACAGGCATTTATTATAGGAAAAGAATTCATTGGAAATGATAAAGTAGCTTTGGTGTTAGGTGATAATATTTTCTTTTCTGCAGGATTGAGTTCTTTATTACAATCAAACAATGATCCTGAAGGAGGTGTGGTATTTGCCTACCATGTAAGTGATCCAGAAAGATATGGTGTAGTTGAATTTGATGCCAATATGAAGGCCATCAGTATAGAAGAAAAACCAACTCAACCTAAATCAAACTATGCAGTACCTGGCTTATACTTTTACGACAATGAAGTAGTCAATATTGCAGAAAACATCAAACCATCCCCAAGAGGTGAATTGGAAATTACAGACATCAATAAAGTATATTTAGAAAGAGGAACCTTAAAAGTTGGTGTATTACAAAGAGGAACCGCGTGGTTAGATACAGGCACATTTGAATCACTCATGCAAGCTGGTCAATTTGTACAGGTTGTTGAAGAACGACAAGGTTTAAAAATAGGATGTATTGAAGAAGTGGCTTACCGAATGGGATTCTTAGATAAAGCAGGACTTGAAAGAGAAGCAGCAAAAACATTAAAGAGCGGGTATGGCAAATACCTGATGGGATTAATCAAATAATAATTAAAACAAATAGATCAGATGACAGAGCAACACGAAGCATTAAGAAAATTTTCTTACCAAATTAATTTTGCAATTGACAATTATAGCACACATGGCTTATCAGCTTCTTCATTCTCCAATATACTTATTGGTGGTTTAGGAGGCAGTGGAATAGGTGGAAGATTGGTAAAGACTATATTCAATGATGAATTTCCAATTCCGGTTGAAGTAGTTGCAGATTATTCGCTTCCAGCTTATGTGAATGAAAAAACATTGGTTATTTTAGGTTCTTACTCTGGTAATACCGAAGAAACACTAACCATGTTTGAAGAGGTTCAAAAAAGAAACAGCACTGTATTAATTTTAACTGCTGGTGGTAAGCTTGGCGAGTTAGCTGCAGCACATCAATTAAAAACATATTCATTGATTCCTGGATTTCAACCAAGAATGGCCTTAGGTTTTTCATTAACCTATTTGGTTCAGATTTTTGGTGAGTTAATGGGTCAAGATAAATCTGATGAACTAAGAAAAGTAGCAGGTTTATTTGAAGAGACTGCTGCATATGAAGCTGATGCAACTGAAGTTTTTGAAATCATTAAATCGAAAAGTAAGTCTAAGTTTGTTGTATTAACAGACGGACCAATGGAAGCAGTTGGCACTCGCTTTGCTCAGCAAATTCAAGAAAATGCTAAATTAGAATGCTTTACTCATACCCTTCCTGAACACAACCACAATGTAATTGAAAGTTATTATGGGACCTTGGACTCTGTGTTCTTCTTTTTGAATTCTAATGCAAATCCAAGAGTGGCTGCACGTTTCGAATTCTTGGGTAATTTACTTGCAGTAGAAAATCACAAAGTGGTAGAAATGGGATTAGAGCAATTAACGCTTGCTGGCATTTACCAAACCATACACAGATTGGATTGGTTGAGTTTATACGTTGCAGATTACAGAAAAGTTGACTCATTAAACGTTCCAAATATTGCTTCATTAAAAGAATTTTTAGCTTCAGTATAATTGGGATTATTTAATAAAATATTTGGCAAAAAAGATAGTTCAGTTGTTTCAACAGGACCATTTGTAAACCCTATACAAGTTGAATTTCATTCACACTTGATCCCGGGAGTTGATGATGGCGTTGAAACAATTGAACAAAGTCTTGAAATCCTCCAAAACTTTCATGAGCTCGGAATGAGAAAGGTGATAACCACTCCTCATATCATGAGCGATTATTATAAAAACGGACCAGAGAATTTAATTCCACTTAGAGATACACTAAGAGAAAAATTAGCTGAGATGGGTATTCCACTTGAATTGGAAGTGGCAGCAGAATACATGGTGGATGATGCCTTTGATAAAAAAATAGAATCGGGAAATCTATTGACATTTGGTCCGAAGAAAAAACATATCCTCATTGAACTACCTTTTATGAGTGAACCCAATAACTTTAAAAAGGTATTATTCGAATTACAAATTGCAGGATACAAGCCTATATTGGCGCATCCAGAGAGGTATCTGTATATGGGAAATAACAGAAGCAGATATGAAGAATTGAAAGACCAAGGAATATTGTTTCAAGTGAATATGTTATCCTTATTGGGTTATTATTCCAAACAAGTTCAAGAATCAGCATTTTATTTGATTGACCATGAAATGATTGATTTAATTGGCTCTGACACCCATCACATGAGGCATTTCAGCCTTTTACCAGAAGTAATTGAGCACAAATACTACAGAAAAGTTTGCGAATTGGAATTATTAAACAATAATTTATAATTCAGAGGCTTATTTTCGCCTCATGCGCAAGATTATTTTATTCTTACTGGTATTCATACATTTCATTTCTGTTTCAAGTGCTCAGAACAAAAGCAAAATAAAAACCGAATCGGATCAGATTATTAGTTGGTTCAAATCTGGTGATTTTGTAAAAGTATCAAACCAAGTTGAACCCAATTACCGCTCTTATTTTACGCCAAGTGTATTTGAAAAAGACTGGGCTGAACTAACTGGTACTTATGGAAAATACCAGAGTCATCGCTACGTAAACTTGGAAACTGCAGGCAATTACAATATGGCAAGTTGCTTGTTACAATTAGAATACCTCCCATTTGTTATGAATATAACTTATAATGAAAAATGGGAAATTTTAAGTATCAATTTTGTTCCTGCACATAAAGTTTATGTGGCCCCCTCTTATGTTGATGTAGAAAAATTTACAGACAACCGAATAGTAATTAAAAATGGGATTTATGAATTAGAAGCTGTGTTGAGCATTCCAGAAGGTAAAGGCCCATTTCCATTAGTTGTGATACTTGGAGAGGCTGGACCAACAGATAAAGATGGTAGTTATGATAACAATAAACCTTATAAAGATATAGCAGCAGGATTGGCTTCAAATGGCTATGCAGTATTTAGGATGGATAAACGTGCAGCCAATTATGGCTTGTACTTAATTCAGCAAAAAAACAACTATGAATCATTTACTTGTAAGGAGGATTATTTGGATGATTTATATCTAGCATTAGATAGTTTAAATAAAATACCACAAATAGACCATGATAAAATGATCATGCTGGGCCATGGTCAAGGTGGTATGTTAATACCATATATCTTCAAAGACAAACCCTATTTTAAAGCAGGAATGATGTTAGGTGTGAATCACAAACGCGTTCAAGAAATGATGATTGACCAATACCATTACTTATCTAAAGTTACACCGGGCAAAAAAAATGAATATGATGAGCAAATAGAGCGCGCGATTAGGAGTATGAACAAAAAACTCAAGCCGCTTACACAACATCATTTAATGCCATATGATGTTCAAGCAACATATTGGATATGGCTCAACAAATACCCTCACGTAAAAATGGCCAAGAAAATGAAACAGCCACTCATCTTTTTTCAAGGAGGACGAGATTATCAAGTATCAGACGAGAATTTTGAACTATGGAAAAGCAGTTTAGCTAAAAAGAAAAATGTTAGTTATCAATATTATAAAAAACTCAATCATATCTTTTTTGAAGGCGAAACAGAAAGCACCTATAGTGAATATTTTGCCAAAGGAAACATCCCTGCATTTTTAGTTCAAGATATGATTCAATGGTTAAATGGGATTGATTACAATTCCCAAAAATAATAGTATAGAATTGAGGATTTCTTAGTAGGTTTACAATAATATTGCAACCTATATACAATGGAAAAACTAGAAACTCATAACGATGATGTAAAGTCAAAAATGATTGACGATACATTATGGGTATTTAGTATTTTAGCTGCACTTTCTCTTCTTTTTGTTAGCATTCGTGCATTTGAAATAGGCTTTACATTTTCTTATTTTATTCAATTTCCAATTGCTGCTTGTGTTTGGTCAATTAATTTTTATAAACAAAAATTAAAAACACTCACTAAAACTTATTTACTCATTGGATTTCTTGTTTTAATACTTACTGGAGGTTTATCCAATTTTGGGCTATTGGCTTCTACCAAACTCTATTTGATTTTAATTCCAGTTATAGCCTCCTTTTTATTGTCTCAACAAACTACATTAAAATTATTTATTGTACTATTAGCCATTTACATGTTTTTTGCTATATCCTATGTCAATGGTTGGCTCCAATATAATTTTGATTTAAATAAATATAGTACCTCTGCCATAGCTTGGTTGATAGATTTATTACTGATTGCAGGGTCATCATGGATTATCTTGAGAATAGTTAGTCTATACTACAGAGTTTTGAATGAACAGTATGCCTTGATTTCCAATATCAATGAAGAAATTAGTGATAAAGAAGAAATACAGCGTGTCTTGTTTGAGAGCATGAATGAGGCTGTATTTTTATTAGAAGGGAATAATATCATTAATTGTAACAAAGAAGCAAAAAGAATATTTGGTAAAAGAGTTACTCAAGATCATCAGCCAATGATTCAAAGCCTGTTTCCAAAATTACAGCAATCAGGAATTGAAACTGAAAGTATCTGGAATGACAAAATAAAAGAAGTGAACTTAGGGCTTAAACCCTCTTTTATTCTAAATCTTTCAAATGAATATGGCACCATATTTACTTGTGAATTGAATCTAAATTTATTGGAGTTAAAACATAAGATTTATTATCAATTGATAGTTCGGGATATTACACAGAGAAAGAAAAAGGAGGACGAGCTGAGACAATACCGAATTGAATTGGAAAAACGATCTATTGAACTCCAATTAATGAATGAAGATTTAATCAAATCGAACCAAAAATTACAAGATAAAAACTTGGATTTAGAAAATGCTTTAGATATTGTAAATAAAGCGAAAGTCCAGTTGGTTGAATCGGAAAAAATGGCCTCTATTGGGATTCTAACGGCAGGCGTTGCTCATGAAATCAACAACCCGCTTAACTTTATCAAATCGGGCATCTACGGCATTGAAGCCATTCTTGAAGATGATGAAATAAAGGATCCAGAAGAACTAAAAAACGAAATCAACTCCACCATTTCTAAGATGGCAATTGGGGTTGAAAAAGTTGCAGAAATTGTCAAAAGTTTAAATCATTTCAGCAGAAATAACCAGACCGAATTTCAAAGTTGTTTGCTTGAAAAAATTCTACAAAATTGTTTAGCTATTCTAAATCATGAATTAAAAAACAGAATTGCTGTCAAAACAAGCTTTATTCAGCCTGATATAAGAGTATATGGCAATGAAAGTAAATTACATCAAGTATTCTTAAATCTTATTCTGAATGCCATTCAATCTATTGAAGGAAATGGCGAAATTGAAATTGATGTAAAAATGCACCAGCAGGAAGTCATTATCATTATAAAAGATAGTGGAAAAGGAATTCCTGATGAAGTAAAAAGTAAAATTTTCGATCCGTTTTTTACTACAAAAGTTGCAGGACAAGGAACAGGCTTAGGGCTTTCAATCGTTTTACAAATTATTAAAGAACACAAAGGAGACATTTCGTATGACTCCACACTTGGAAAAGGCACTACAGTTACCCTAATATTGCCCTCCTCAATTGATAAAAATGTCTGATAAGATTAAAGTGCTTTATATAGATGATGAAATCATCAACCTGGAATTGTTTAAAATGATTTTCAGATCTCAGTTTACCGTAGTGATGGCATTAGATGGAAATGAAGGATTGGATATTCTAAAAAATGACCCAGAAATAAAAGCAGTTATCAGCGATTTAACCATGCCTATTATGAATGGTTATCAATTTATGGAAGAGGCTTTGAAGATCAGACCAGAATTGCCTTATTTCATTTTAAGCGGTCACAATATTTCAGATGATATCAACCAAATAGATATCATTAAAAAAATAGCAGGTTACTTTCAAAAACCTTTAGACAAAACGGATGTTATACAGAAAATAAAATCTGCTTGCGGAATCCTGTAATTACTGACCAATCAACCCATTTTGCTTTTAAAATTTTGTAAAGAATTGCTAAATTAAAATAGCAAAATCTAGCTCATAACTTAAAAAAGTTATCTTCGCGCAAAATTTTTCTAATGGACAAATTCTCATATATCAGCAATGCCGATGTGAATGTGATTGATTCTATGCACCAGAACTGGATGCAAGACCCTGAATCTGTTGACTTTGGATGGAAAAAATTCTTTGAAGGTTTTGAATTTGGTCAAACTAAGTTTGAATCAAAAAACAATGCCAAATCAATTGTTTCTGATGATACCCTGAAAGAAATTAATGTATTAAATCTCATTCATGGTTACAGAAGCAGAGGGCATTTATTTACAAAAACCAATCCGGTTAGAGAAAGAAGAAATTATAGTCCCGGATTAGAAATTGAGAATTTTGGTTTACAATCTGCCGATTTAGACAAAACCTTTCATGCAGGTCAGGAAATTGGAATAGGTCCTGCTAAACTAAAAGATATCATCAGTCATCTACAACAAACCTATTGCCAGAGTATTGGTGCTGAGTTTATGTATGTGAGACAACCACAGAAATTGGAGTGGCTGAAAAAGAAATTAGAGTCGAATAAAAATACACCATCACTTCATATTGATGAAAAACGACACATACTTTCTAAATTAAATCAGGCCACTATTTTCGAAAATTTCCTACATACCAAATTTGTAGGGCAGAAAAGATTTAGTCTAGAAGGATTAGAAACATTGATACCTGCATTAGACTCAGTGATTCAATATGGAGCTGATTTAGGCGTAGAAGAATTCATGATTGGAATGGCACACCGTGGTCGCTTGAACGTGCTTGCCAATATCCTCAATAAAACATACGAAGAAATCTTCAAAGAGTTTGAAGGTAAAGGAGCGGAAGATGAAGGTTTATTTGAAGGTGATGTTAAATATCATTTGGGCTTTTCAGGTGATATGGTTACAAGAAATGGCAAAAAGGTTCATCTAAGTTTGTCACCCAATCCTTCACATTTAGAAACTGTTAATCCTGTTGTAAAAGGCTTAACAAGGGCTAAAATGGAGAAGAGATACAATTATGATATCGACAAAATTGCACCCATTCTCATCCATGGAGATGCCTCAGTTGCGGGACAGGGTGTAGTTTATGAACTCTTACAAATGGCTGGATTAAAAGCTTACTCTGTTGGAGGATGTATTCATATTGTTGCCAATAATCAAATAGGATTTACGACCAATTATACCGATGCAAGAACCTCTACTTATTGCACAGATGTAGCTAAAGTAACATTGTGCCCTGTATTCCATGTGAATGCCGATGATGTAGAAGCAG
>JBMLPO010000391.1:0-4039 GCA_049242065.1 Bacteroidia bacterium | reverse complement strand
CTTGAAATGAAGTTCCATCACCAAATGTCCAGAAATAGTAATTATAAGAATTAGGACTAGCCAATGCTGTGAAAACTTTTCTCAATGGATTTGTTGCATTGGTTGCGATATTAAAACTTGCATCACAAGCAGTATCAGGAGCTGTCACTAAAATGCTATCACATTTGGTTAATGTGCAGCTTGAATCCTTTTTGTTAACTGTTAAACAAACTAATTTTAAACCAGTACTTGTATAAGTTTTAATTGGCGCTCTAGAATCAGATTGTGTGCCATCACCAAAGGTAAATTTATATCTGAAATTGGTATCATTAAGACTGGCTTCAAACTGATATTTCATTGGATTACTTGCGTTTTTAACGGCAATCCAATTGGCATTACAAGTTGCTGTATTCGATGAACTAGCGCTAACTGTTTGACAAACCTGATTCGTACAACTAGAGTCTTTTTTTGTTACTCTTAAACAAACATTGTATGTGCCCGATTGAGTATAAGTTTTGATTGGTGTTCTGTTATCGCTTTGGGTATTGTCACCAAATGACCAATAATATCTATATGCAGTATCATTTAATACAGAGCTAAAGTAAAATTTTAAACCATTGACTTGGTCTTTACTAAAATTAAAATTTGCATTACAAGCAGTATTTGAATTTGGAATAAAGACAGTATCACAAAATGTGGCAGTGCAAGAACTATCGAATTTAGTCATGGTTAAACAAACTCTATAAGCACCTGGATTTGCATATGTTTTGCTTGGAGCCATCAGAGTACTTCCGGTTCCATCTCCAAAATTCCAGTAGTAAAAATTATTACCAACTGTTGAGTTATTAGTAAAGCTTACCGTTTTAGTCGCTGCATTAATTGACTTAGAAAAAGCAGCAATACAATTCTGTGCATTAACGGAATTCAATCCCGACAGAATAAGAATCAAAAAGAGGTAAATGAGTTTTTTCATGGTATTTTCGGTTTACAACTTAGCACACTACTGGGTTTTGTATGGCATGTAAAGGACGAAAATACGGTTTATTTGCCTGATAATGAATCTTAAAATAATAATTAAGAAATACTTAGGAAAGTGGTTTTTTAGCAACTATTGTGCTGCATTAGCCTTATGGCTCAAAGTAAAAGCCATTATTTTTAAGGCTTTCATAAATTTTTTTATTGAACTTAAACAAGCGTGCTGCTCTATGCGAAACACCTTGTTGCTTTTGATTGAGTTCAGTTAAGAAGCCATAACTCAATATTTTCTTTCTGAAATTACGCTTATCAATATCTTTTCTGAGAATGACTTCGTAGATATGTTGTAATTGTGTTAAACTGAATTTTTCTGGTAACAATTCAAAACCAATAGGTATATACCTAATGCGGTTTGTTAACCTACGTAAGGCCATTTCGATAATTTCTTGGTGGTCGAATGCCAATTCTGGTAAATCATATGCGGGCCACCAAAAGGCTTTACTTGCAAAAGTAGTTACAGGATGTAAGCCATTAGTTGTGCTCTTGATGAGCGCATAATAAGCAATGGTAATTACTCGACCTTGAGGATGTCTATCAGGATTTCCAAATGCATGAAGTTGTTCCATAAATACATTTTTCAAGCCTGTTAAATCATGTAAGATTCTTTCTGCTGCATTATCTAAGTTCTCATGGTCCTGCGCTAAGTTTCCAGGAATCGCTTTCCAAGATTTAAAAGGTTCTTCATTCCTTTCAATCAAAAGAACCTTGAGCTCACCTTCATCAAATCCAAAAATAACACAGTCAACAGAAAAGTCGGAGTGTAGTTTAGGTAATGAGTTTTTTGGCATAATGAAGTTTATGAAAGATATTAAAATAAAACAACATTGCCAGTTTATCTGGCAATGTTGTTTCTTATCATCAGTATTAGTTTTTAACTATTTTTTTGGTACTGATAGCACCATTTGAATTCTCAATAACTAACATATAAATACCTGCAGGAACTGAACTCATATCAATAGTTCCGTTTGCATTGATTTCAGTATTGATTACTTCTTTACCTACTAAGTTAATCACTTTTACAGTGGCTGAATTTTGAACACCATTTACATAAACCAAACCAGTTGTTGGATTAGGGAAAATAGTTAATTCTTCTTTGCTAACTGCATTGATTCCGGTAGGCATTTCAGGATTAGGATTGTTGTTCACTCTGATCTCATCAATATAAATATAAACAGAATCATTCTGTGTCAATGGATCTTCAAAATCTGGCATGAAAGCAAGAATTGGATAAGTACCTGTTTTGCTAGTGAAATCATAAACCATATCAACCCACATATTGGTGCCAGCTTGTGCAGCTGTGCTTGGTGCTTCTAATGTACCAGCAGCGCCACCTTCTAATTTTAGTTTAATAGGAGAGATTCTTTCTTTCCATACTTTAACGTGAACATATTTGTTTACGCTTACATCAGCAGATGGGTTGCCATCAGTTCTATTAGCCCAGAATCCACCCCAAGGCATTCCACCTTGATTTTTACCTCTTCTTAAGAAACGCATTACTTTCTCAGATTGATTGATACCAGTTTTACTTGGGTTATTTATAATTTGAAAAGTTTCATTCACCGCATGTTTAGCAGGATCATCCCAATCGCCATTACCCATTACATGTAAATCATAACCATTTGTTGTTCCATCTTCACAGTCAAGTAGCATTCCATCTCCAAAAGGTTTAAATATTTCTGGCATTGAATCTGAGCTTACTCTGATATCATCAATATAGAAAATAGATGAATCTGCTTTAGTTAAAGGGTCTTCGAAATCAGGCATGAATACAATTGTAGGATAGGTTCCTGTTTTAGTAGAGAAATTGAATACCATATCAACCCATTTACCAGTTTCTGTTTGTGGGTTCATACTAGCAACTTCTGCAGTTCCTGTAGTACCGCCTTCAATTTTAAATTTCACTGGAGATGTTCTTCCTTTCCATACTTTCACATGAACATATTTATTTACTGTGAAATCAAAAGCAGGTTTTCCATCACCACGATTGGTCCAGAATCCACCCCAAGGAAATCCTCCTTGTGAGGTACCTCTGCGAACAAATTGAAGTACTTTATCAGATTTGTTGATGCCAGATTTGTCAGGGTTGTTGATGACACTAAAAGTTTCTTCAACTGCATGTTTGGTTTTGTCATCCCAATCGCCATTACCCATTACATTTAAATTAAATCCATTGGTAGTGCCATCTTCAAAGTTCATTGCCATAGTAGGAATTGGCATTGCAATTTCTGGCATTGAGTCGTTGTTGATTCTGATATCATCAAAATAAATAATAGTTGAATCTGTTAAGGTCAATGGATCTTCAAAATCAGGCATAAAAGCAATGATTGGGTACTTTCCTGTTTTTGATGTAAAATCAAATACACAATCCACCCACTGATTTAATTGAGTCAAAGGTTGAGTACTGGCTTTTTCCAATGTGCCAGCTGCACCGCCTTCTAATTTAAATTTAACTGGAGAAATACGCGATTTCCAAACTTTAATGTGTACGTATTTTCCATTGGTAACATCAGCAGATCCCAATGTGTCTGCTCTATTACTCCAGAATCCACCCCAAGGCATACCACCTTGTGCAGTTCCTCTGCGAGTAAATTTCATTACCTTGTTACTGTAATTGATACCCGATTTGTTTGGGTTATCAATGATGCTGAAGGTTTCTGTTACGGCATGTTTGTTGGGATCATCCCAATCTCCATTTGCCATGACATTTAAGTTCTGACCATTTGTGGTCCCATCTTCGAAGTTCATGATGGTTTGTGCATTTGCCCTGTTCGACATAAACAAAGCTGCACCTGCTGCTAAGAGTAGTAGTTTTCTCATTGATTTTATTTTAGGTGTTTATTTGGTTTTATTATTTAATCTCAAATTCAATTGCCTCAGTATCTACTGAGTTTTTTCCTATGTATAATTTGAATTTACCTGGTTCTAATACTCTTTCCATTTGAGCATTATAAAACATCAAGTCTTCTTTATCGATACTAAAACATACTTGCTTGGATTCGCCTGCTTTTAAAAATACTTTACTAAA
>JBMLPO010000390.1:0-8806 GCA_049242065.1 Bacteroidia bacterium | reverse complement strand
CCATTAACTGTATTAGGTGGTGCAGGTAATCTTGAAGACATTGGCAAGCTTATTTCAAAATTTGGTATTATAGGCGCTTCTGCAGGTAGTTTATTTGTTTTTAGAGGTGCTTATAAAGCAGTTTTAATCAATTACCCTAATCCTGAAGAAAAGGATGATTTGATAAAAAAGAATTTTCCGATTTAATATGAGAGTGCTTTTTCTGATGCTCGCTTTTCCTGATATGGAAAAATCGTTTAACATGTATACCACTATAGTTAAACAATTTGCCGATAATGGTCATGATGTTTTGGTTCTTGCTCCAACAGGCAATGATTTGCCTACAAGACTTGTAAAAGAAGCCGGTATAGATGTCATCAGAGTGAATACACTTCCTATTAAAAATGTACCCAATTTTGTAAAGGGATTCTCTAATTTATTGCTACCGTTTCAATATGAAAGAGCATTGAAGAAATTCAAACCCAATGCAGAATTTGATTTAATTGTATCTCCAACTCCTCCTATTACTTTGGTTCAGGTTATTACCAAACTAAAGAAAAAATTCAATTGTCCTTTTTACCTCATTTTAAGAGATATTTTTCCTCAAAATGCAGTTGATTTAGGATTCATGAAAAAGGGTGGATTGATTTATAATTATTTCAAAAAACAAGAAGAAAAATTATATGCCCTTGCCGATCATATTGGTTGTATGTCGGATGCCAATATTAATTATGTAATCAAACACAATCCAGAATTGGATAAAAGCAAATTACATGAATTAAAGAACTTCCAAATTCTTTATGACCTCCAATCAAAACCAGCAGATAAAATCAGAAAAATACACAACCTGGAAGGGAAGTTTTTAGTTGTATTTGGTGGGAATATGGGGAAACCCCAGCAATTGGAGAATGTACTAGCTTTGGCAAAATATTGTTTAAAATATCCAGAAGTTGTTTTTTGTTTGTTTGGGGAAGGTGTACAAATGAAAAACCTTCAGAAATTAGCAGAACAACAAGGTATTTCTAATTTAGTTATTCAAGGTACCATTTCGAAAAATGAATACCAACATTTTTTAAGTTCTTGTGATGTGGGTTTAATAAGTCTGCATAAAGATTTTACTATCCCAAATATTCCAAGTAAAACACTAGATTATTTTAATGTAGGAATTCCTGTTTTAGCAAGCCTCGATGCGGCAACAGATTACGGAATGATTTTGGATAATTCAAATTCGGGATTATGGTCCTTAGCTGGAAACCATGATGAATTTGCAAATAATTTCGAAAAGCTCTACCAAAATGCTGAATTAAGAAAAGAAATGGGTGCAAATGGTAGGAAATATTTCGAACAAAATTTAACTCCTGAAATTGCTTACCAAACAATTTTTGGAAGATTTAATTATTAAATTTTATAATGAAAAGGATATTATATTTAGGTTATTATTTAAAGCAGTTAGATAAAAATCTGTATGGCAAATTTTCTACTTTTATCCAAGAGAAAAAGGGCATTTCAGCATTTTCAATTCCTTTCAGAATTATATACAACAGTCTTAAATACAATATCAGTATTTTAGAGTATTTTCAATTCCGCTTTTTCGAAAAATCAGATGCTGAAAAATTAGAATGGGCTGGAACTGGTCATATGTACGAATACCAATTGAGAATGAATCCAAAAGGTAACCGTGATATTTTAGATGATAAAACTAAATTCTATAAGTCTTATCATCCATTTTTTGTTCACAAAGCAGCCGACCTTGCTGAACTAAAAGCAAATCCTGAATTGGTAAAATTGTTATTAAATAGCAGTTCTGGAAAACTGGTTTTAAAAACGGCTGATGGAAAATGCGGTAAAGGTGTAAAAATCATTGATACAAAAAATGTTTCTGCTGATACCTTTTTAAGTGATATGGAAAAGAATGGATTTGACTTAGTAGAAGAGTTCATTATTCAACATCCTGACATCAATAAACTTTCACCATCTGCAGTAAATACCGTAAGAATATTTACACAATTAACTCCAGATAACAAAGTTGAAATTTTAGGTTGCAGATTAAGAATTTCAGTTAATTCTCCTATTGATAATTTAGCGGCAGGAAATTTAGCTGTTGAATTAGATGAACAAACAGGGAAAGCTACTGGAGCTGCCATTTATAGTGATATTACAAAAGAGCCTAAAGAAATTCACCCGGTAACAGGAGTACAAATTTCTGGATTTCAGGTTCCAATGTGGAAAGAAACAATTGATATGGTGAAAAAAGCTGCATTGTTTAATACAGCAAATCGTTCAATTGGTTGGGATATTGTCATTACAGAAAAAGGTCCAGGTTTAATTGAGGGTAATCATGACTGGTGTAAATTATTATGGCAATTACCTGTAAATCGTGGATTAAAAAAGTTATTGAGATAGTATGTATAGATTTTTCTTTAAGCGCTTTATCGACTTTTTTCTTAGCTTAATCATTCTGATCCTTGTTAGCCCGATTATTCTTGTATTTATTGTAATACTTTATGTTGTGAATGAGGGTGAACCTTTCTTTTTTCAGGAAAGACCCGGTTTTAAAGAGAAGTCATTTAAAGTAATCAAGTTTCGTTCAATGAATAATAAAAAGGACGAAAACGGAGTACTACTTCCCGATAATATCAGATTAACTCCAATGGGTAAATTGGTACGCCAAACTTCAATTGATGAATTACCTCAATTGATTAATGTACTGAAAGGTGACATGAGTTTGGTGGGGCCAAGACCATTATTATTTAAGTATATTCCATTGTATTCAGAAGAACAAAAACGCAGACATGATGTTAGACCTGGAATTACAGGACTGGCTCAGGTTAGCGGAAGAAACAGCATCAGCTGGACAGAAAAGTTTAGTCATGATGTTTATTATGTAGACAATCTTTCATTTTTGTTAGATATAAAAATTCTATTTCTCACATTAAAAAAGGTATTGGTTAGCGAAGGTGTAAACCAAAGTGAAGACAGACCGATGTTGCCTTTCAACGGAAAAAATTAAAACTTATGAAAATATTAGTTACAGGTGTAGGTGGCCCAACTCCACGTAGTTTTTCAATTGCTTTAAAAAAGTACAGCAGGTATAAAATGTATGAGCTCATTGCAACGGATATCAATCCTTTGTCGATGGGATTATACCAAACAGAATTGTTCAGTAAGTCTTATGTAATACCAAGATGTACTGATGCAACTTATTGGGATAAAATTGAGGAGATTGTAAAAACCCATCAGATTGATTTAGCTGTGATTCTTCCTGAACTAGAAGTAATGGAATGGAGTAAAAGAGCCGAAGAAGGAAAACTACCTTGTAAAGCATTATTACCAGGAAGTAAAATTGCAGGTTTATTGGTAGATAAAGCCCAAATGACTGAATTATTAGATTCTTTGGATTTGGTTCCTCCTTCAGTTGAATTTGATAGAAATACTACAGATTTTTCAAGTGTATTCAATAAATTAGGTAACGATTTTTGGGTAAGAAGTTCCAGTGGAACATCTGGTTTGGGCTCTTTAAGAGTTGATGGTGAAGAGTCGCTTAAAAATTGGGTTCAGATCAATCCGGGTGTGAAGACTTTTTTAGCTAGTAAATTCTTACCAGGAAGAAACCTAGCTTGTAAATTATTGTATTTTAATGGAAAACTCATTCGTTCAGCTTGTGGCGAAAGGGTAAACTATATCATGGCTAAAGTAGCGCCTTCTGGAATCACAGGGAATACCTCTTTTGGTCGTTTATTAAACGAACCTAAATTAGTAGAGGTAGCTACTAAAGCAATGGATGAATTGTTTAAAGTATCAGGTAGTCCTAAACATGGTTTTTTTACTGTAGATTTTAAAGAAGATGCAGATGGAACACCTTATATCACAGAAGTAAATGTAAGGCATGTTGCTTTCACACAATGTTTTGCAGCAGGTGGTGCAAATTTCGCAGAAGATACTATTAGAATCATGGATGGTGACCCGAATTATGATTACAATTACAAAATGTATGAATTCGAAAAAGGATTAATTTTCTTAAGAGATGTTGATTCTTTGCCTATCATGATGAGAGAGGAAAATCTCTTGAAATTAAATTAATTCTCAAGTTTATTGATGACCAAAAAGTTTGTTGTATATGGTGCAGGAGGGATGGGTAAAGAAGCCGATTGGATTGCAGATGGAAACAAAGCTAAATTAGAACTTGTTTATTTTGTAGATGACAATACACAAATTATAAATTGTAATAAAAAGGCAGTTCATCATAAATTAATTGATGAACTGCCTTTAGTTATTTCAATAGCCGAGCCAAGTATAAAAAGGAATTTAGTTAATAGATTAAATAACAATCAATCATACATCAATTTAATATCGGATTCAGTAAAACAACACAATTCAGCGCAATTAGGAATAGGATGTATTGTTGGATTTGATGTTGTTCTTTCTTGTGAAGTCAAAGTAGGGAATCATACCTTAATTAATGCAAGAAGTATTATTGGACATGATTCAATTATAGGTGATTTTGTTTCCATTATGTATAATGTTAGCATCTCTGGTAATGTTAGAATTGGAGATGGAACATTTATTGGTTCAGGAGCAGTTGTTTTACCAGGAATACAAATTGGTAAAAATTGTAAAATAGGTGCAGGAGCTGTTGTTACCAAAAATATCCCAGATAATAGCGTAGCAGTTGGAATCCCTGCTGCTATGAAATAAAGATTGGAATGAGTATCTCTTCCTTAAATTTCATCCGATTACTTGCTATTGTCTTTGTGAATTTTATTTCAAGCTATTTTAAATCTACTTAGGTAAACGAGGTTGAAATTAAAACTGATGCGCTTTTAGAAAATTAGAATTTAATTCTAATTCATTGAAAAGCCTAAATAAACAATAGGTTGTATTGAATTTGTAAATTACTTTTAGCCCTATTTACATCATTTTTTAATTTACAAATAAAATCTAAATTAGTATGAACATTATTTAATAGCCTACAAAAATAGTCAAATATGAATGCTTATTATTTCTGTGAACCGAATGTGAATGAGGTTATGTGTGCCGTTGAAGAGAATGGAGTATATAAACTGAAAATGTTATCAGTTTATGAACCCAATATCAACTACAAAATTTATATTGATAGTTCCAGACTATTTTTCTTAATTAATGAGGTTCGATGGTATATTACAGTTGATACTACTCCATCAACAACTTTAGAAGAGTCAAAGAAGTATGCTTTAAAATTATCTTCAACTCGTGATGAGAATGGCTCAAATATGAATGATCAAATTTGGCTTATTCAAATTAATAGTCAAAAAATAGGGCTTTCATTTTTATATCCAACCAGAACTATTCGTTCTGAAAAGGAATATGATTTTAGCATTAAAACAGGTAATTCAAACAATTTGGGTGCATTAAAATCATCTGTTCGGATTTTTTATGATACAACTACTAAATTGATTCAAACAATTGCTTTCAATGCAAACGTAACATATGCAAATGGAAGCTCGAAATTATCAACTAATTTTGAAAATACTTATTGTCTATTTTTAATGGACAACCGTGAGTATAAAATCACGTCTAAACTAGATAACAGGAAATACTTAAATTATAGTGATAATTCACTTACAATTGGTGAAAACAGATCTTGGCGAATTGAACCCATTCCTGGCAGCAGATATGTTTTCGGGGGTAAATATTTCATTGTTTTTCTCGACCCAGTAATTGCAAATAAGCCAAATTATGAAGGCAAATTGGCTTATAAAGAAAATGTAATTTTGATTGACAAAACTGGTGATTTATCGGAAGCATGTCAATGGGAATTGATTTTTATTCCAAATACAGATAGTTGTTTGTTGAAAAATGTAGCATCTGGCAAATTTTTATCTGTGTTGAGTGGAACAAACAACTTAATTATGGAAGATTCCTACAATCCTTCAGTAAGCTTAATTTCTAATGCAGATACTTTGCGGAAACAATGGTTAATTTCTAGTAGTATAACAGCTCCCCAAAATTAATAATTTAATATGGACAATAATCAGAATTCAATTTTTTGCCATTTTAAAAATGGAATAAATACAGTGATATATGATGAACCTGCAAATTTTTTAATGGTGGCATGTTCAAGTAAATATAACATATATTCAACTTTTAAATCGGGTAGTTGGGGCAGTTTTGAAACAGTAACGAATAAAGATTTAATTTCAAAATCATTTTTAGTTCATACTGGTAATAAAAATTCCATTTTACCAAGTTATACTTATAATTCTCCAAATTTTGAAAATATTTATTATTTTAATTGGAAATTGGTTGAAAAGGAACCTAATAGTAATAAGTTTGTTTTAGTCTCGGATATTCCGGATTTAAATAATTGTCTAACTTTTTATAACACAAATGTTAATTTCGGTTGGGGCTGGAGCTTTGGTTCAAATGATTCTTATCAACCTAATTTAGCTTCAATGGTGGATGCCCTGACTTTTGAAATTGATTATTATTCAACAGTTTCAAATAATACCTATTTAATTTTTACAACTTTTATTATTAATAATGTAAAAGTTAAATACTACTTGACGAAAACTGAATTTTCAGTTCAACTTTCGTCTTATATTGTTAATGGTTCTATTTGGGGGTTTAATAAAGCATTTTGATCAATGAATATAGAGATATCAAAAATTTTTTCGATTCAAAGTCATGAATGGGGGGGAGCTTATTTTTTAGGCATTGATAATAATATAAATTTAAGTGCAATATATTTAAGTCCGATTTATACTAAAATTTACTATAATTTAGAAACGTTAAATCCGGCAGTATATAATGACTTTTTTTTTACATTAATACCTGTTAATGAGTCAACAACAAATGGTTTTTATTATTTAGTCAAGTGTATTGCGAAAGAATACACTTCAGAATTTGAAGCAAGTGAGATAATTTTATGGAACAATACGTCAAATAGTTTCTATTTAGAAAAATTCGATGTAAGTGTAAATTACAAAACAAAATGGGATATCTTAAATATTCCAAGTACTACTTTTGTACCAAGTGTTTTTGCATTTAAATTGTTTTATAATAATGAATTAAAATCTAACAAATATTTAAGTTTAGGAATTATACCAATTGAAAATAATTCTATAGTAAATTTGACTTCATCATTAACCATTTCAACTAGATCTCAACTTTGGTATATTAGACACTATCATTAGAAATAAAAAGATGTTAAAAGAAAAAATATGGCTTTCATCTCCGCATATGGGAGGGAAAGAAAGAGAATTTGTAACAGAAGCTTTCGATAGCAATTGGGTAGCGCCACTTGGTCCAAATGTAGATGGCTTCGAAAAAGACCTAGCTACTTTTACTGGTACAGGTTATGCTGCAGCTTTATCATCAGGAACTGCTGCCATTCATTTATCATTAATCATGTTAGGTGTAAGTGCCGGTGATTATGTGATTTGTCAAAGTTTTACCTTTAGTGCTTCGGCAAATCCAATTGTTTACCAAGGTGCTACTCCTGTTTTTATCGATTCAGAAAAAGATACTTGGAACATGAGTCCAGAGTATTTAGAAGCAGCCCTACAAGATTTAAAATCAAAAGGAATAAAGCCAAAAGCCATAATTCCTGTTCATTTATATGGTATGCCTGCCAAAATGGATGAAATCTTGAAAATTGCTGCAGCTTATGAAGTGCCAATTATTGAAGATGCTGCAGAAGCTTTAGGTTCTTCCTTGAATGGAAAAGCCTGTGGTTCATTTAGCGATTTTGGTGTTTTGTCTTTTAATGGAAATAAAATCATTACCACATCAGGTGGCGGTGCCCTTATATCTAATAAAGAGGAACACATTAAAATGGCTAGATTTTTATCAACCCAAGCACGAGATAATGCGCCTCATTATCAACATTCACATATTGGTTACAATTATAGAATGAGTAATATCTCAGCTGGTATTGGTAGAGGTCAAATGTTAGTTTTGCAAGACAGGGTTAACCAAAGAAGGAAAAACTTTGATTTTTATAAAATCGAATTAGCCGGAATTGAAGGTGTTGAATTGTTACAAGAAGTTAAGGGTGCATTTTCAAATCGCTGGTTAACTTGTATTACAGTTGATCCTTCAAAAACAAAAGGCGGCGTTACTCGAGAAGATATTAGGTTGGCATTAGATGCAGAAAACATCGAAAGTAGACCTTTATGGAAACCAATGCACTTGCAGCCTGTTTTTGCCAATGCACCTTTTTATGGTGAAGGTACTGCTGAAAAATTATTTGAAATTGGACTTTGTTTACCTTCTGGTTCTAATCTTTCTCAAGAAGATTTAAACAGAGTTATTCAGGTTATGAAGTCTGTACTTGCTTAAAAACATTCGGAATGTTATTTAATTCACTCATATTTTTAGTTTTCCTACCCATTGTATTTTTTATTTATTGGTTTCTTTTAAAGAACAATGTAAAACATCAAAATATACTTCTCTTGTTTTCAAGCTATATTTTTTATGGCTGGTGGGATTGGATGTTTTTGTTTTTATTGATGTTTTCAACAGGTTTGGATTATTATTCAGGCTTAAAAATACATGATGCCAAAAGTGAATTGAGCAGAAAAATCTGGTTGGTTTTAAGCATTTCTATCAACCTTGGATTTCTTGGAATATTCAAATACTATAATTTCTTTATTAGTAGTTTTCAGGATTTACTTCAGGTGTTTAATTTACAAATCAATGTTAAACTTTTAAATGTAATTTTACCTGTTGGGATTTCATTTTATACCTTTCATGGTTTGTCTTATGTGATTGATATTTACAAAAGAAGAATCATTCCTGAAAGACGTTTTGTAGAATATGGCTTATTTGTAAGTTATTTCCCATTGTT
>JBMLPO010000389.1:0-3171 GCA_049242065.1 Bacteroidia bacterium | reverse complement strand
CCTGCTTCAACGAGCAGGTATTATTTTTTTGTAAGGACTATGAAGTAATTACCATTGATCTTCCCGGCTTCGGAAAAAGTAAAACCATTCCACATGTCAGCATCCAAGATATGGCAACAGGAGTGATGGATGTCCTTAATAAAAGAGGTATTCAAAAGGTTTATCTGTTTGGGCACAGTATGGGAGGATATGTTGCTTTGGCTTTTGCTCGGCTATTTCCTCAAAATTTAAAAGGAATTGGTTTAATCCACTCAACTCCAATTGCAGATTCTGAAGAAAGAAAATCCAAACGTCGCCAAGTAATCAGCTTTCTTGAGAAATACAAATTGGAGCAATATCTCGATAATTTCATTCCACCATTATTTAAAGAAGATCATGCAGCTAATTTTTCTGCTCGCTTTATCGAGGAAGGAAAGAAAGGGCCTAAAGAAGGTGTTATAGAAGCAGCCAAAGCCATGATGAATCGGGATGATAATACAGACTTACTGGCTAAATTAGATGTTCCATTTTTCTGGGGTATTGGCAAGTACGATCAAATAATTCCAGAAAATGATTTGTTCACATTCTCCATTCAATGTAAATACCCTTACATCGCTTATTTAAAAAACTCTGCGCATATGGGAATGGTTGAGGAGTCGGATTTTCTTAATAAACACATACTTCGCTTTATTAAATTACTGGGAAACAATTGATTTCGTGGAATCTTCTTTACCTTTGAATCATGAATTTTAACGAAATGGATTTGATTTCTCAATGGAGAAAACAATTCGAAAAGGCAGAAGGATCAATCCAAAAAGGGTTTGATCAAACAATTGAAAATTTTGAAAGCAATAAAAGCAACTTAAAATCTAATCTCGAGAAATGGAAATTAGAATTAGATAAGCAAGTTGAAAATGGCGAAGAAAAAGCAAGAGAGATCAGAACAAAATTGGAATCACTTCAAGTTCAATTAGCCTTAGGAAAAGCGGAAGGAAGAGAAATTTTTGAAGAACAAAGTAAAAAAATTGAAGCTGCTTTACATGATTTGTACCTAACAGCCAAAGCAGATGGAAACAAAGCTTTTGAAAAATCACTTCACTTATTTGACCAGCATTCGCAAACTTTCAAAACTTCAATAGAGATTGCTCGTTTGCAATTAGCATTGGGTAAAATGGAAGCTGGAGAAGAATTAGACAATGCGCAAAAAGAAATCAGAGAAAAACTTGATGAGTTAAAAACGCAGTTCAAAAGTATGCAGGAAACTGCTTTAGAAAATGTAATTGAATGGCAAAGCGAACACATCAAAAGGATGCAAAAATTCCAAGAATGGACTCAGTCTTTTCTATCTAAAAAAGCTTAATTACCTAAACTTCTTAAAGACTTCATTAATATAATGAAGTCTTTTTCTATTGAATAATCCTTAGCGTAAAGGAAATTCAATTTCTGAGCCGTGATTTCATTAATGAATTTGCCTTGGTTTTTATCAAGCGGACTTAAGACACCTTGCTTCAATCCTGGTAACAATTTATTGTTTTCTGTTTTCGCATAACCAACCCAAGTTAAGTCACCCATTAGTACTTTGAACCAATTGGAGAAAAAGCGAGTTTTATTCTTCACAAAAACCAAAATCAAAGGAACAAATGGAATCATCAATAGAGCAAAAGAAATATCAAACATTCTTTTCTTTTGTTGCTCAAAAGGCTTTGAAAGAGAAAGGTTGAACTCTATTGTATAAAAATCTCCAGGCGCATTTTTTGAATTAGACCCTATGATGAATAAACTTTCTTCTGGAACAATTTTAAACATCACATCAGGTTTGCCTATAATTCCCATCCATTCTATGATTTTGGCTGCAGGCAAATCCTTACTACAGAAGATAATTTCTTCAACAGCAAATAATGAAACGATATCAGACAATTGATTCACATTACCCAAATAGTGGTCATCACCCGTACCATCTTCATTCACGCCAACAAAACCAATATACTCTGTTCTGCTTTTAGATTTCACCAATAAATCCTGAACACGTTGCACTTCATCTTTATTACCAACAATAATGGTTTTTAATTCAGAACCTAAGCTTAAGCTGAACTTGCGATGTCTTAAAAAATAAATCAGTAATCTATTGAAATAGGCAATACAAATAGAGCCGATAGCACCCAAAACAATTAAGGCCCTTGAAAACCTATAAGCCTCATCAACAAAGGCATAAAATACTGCTATAGCTAATGTTCCAAAAGCTACTCCCTTCACTACACTTAGAAAAGTCTTTCTGCGATGATAAGAACCTGCTATAAACAATCCGACCATCCATAAAATAGAATAAACTATTGCATTAACTAAAACAGAACTCTCTGGATAAGCCTCTCTTGTCTCAAATTTGTATTCACTCCAACTATTTTTTATGAGTAAAAAGGATAGAAAGAGAAGTATAAAATCGAGACCAGGTAACAAGGCTTGTTTAAAAAACCTAATGCCTATTGCCGCAATGGCTCTGATATAAATAGCAAAATGAATTAGTAAGCTGAAAGTTCTTGCATGTTTTTGCGAATAATGCTTTTGGGCAAAAATGATCATTGCCCTATAAAAGGTAAACACATAATTCACAGAAGTTCTTTTTGTACTTTCTCCCTTATAATGAATAATGGTTGTGTGCGGAAAATAAACGTTTTTAAAACCAGCTTTGGTAATTCTATAGCTCAGATCAATGTCTTCTCCATACATGAAATAATCTTCGTCAAGTAGGCCAGCTTTTTGAATGGCCTCCTGACTAATCATCATGAAAGCACCAGCCAGAATTTCTACTTCATGGGTTTCATTTTTATCTAGAAAACCTAAATGGTATTTACCAAATCTTTTTGACTTTGGAAAAAGTGCAGCCAATCCAAATATTTTATAGAAAGCAACTTCTGGAGTAGGAAGACCTCGTTTTGATTCTGGTAAAAATTTTCCAGCGCCATCTATCATTTTTACACCAACCGCTCCAGCATTGGGATGTTTATCCATGAAATCGATTACTTTTTTAAAGCAATCTTCTTCTACAACTGTATCGGGATTAATCAATAAAACATATTTCCCTTTTGCCAGACGAATAGCTTGATTGTTGGCTTTTGAAAAACCTAGGTTAACTTTATTGTAGATTAAAATTACTTCTGGGAAACGATGCCTGACCATTTCGCAAGAACCGTCTGC
>JBMLPO010000388.1:0-12437 GCA_049242065.1 Bacteroidia bacterium | reverse complement strand
TAGCCAGTAGCCAGTAGCCAGTAGCCAGTAGCCAGTAGCCAGTAGCCAGTAGCCAACCTATCCCCTCGGTTTATACTTAGCGGCTACTTCAGCAATTGCTTTGATATGCGGAGGAGTTGTGCCACAACATCCACCTATAATATTAATCAATCCTTCTTTTAAAAACACTTCAATTTGTTCGGCCATGTATTCAGGGCTTTCATCATACTGACCCATTTCGTTTGGCAATCCTGCATTGGGATGGGCACTGATATTGAATTCAGACTTACCCGCCAATACTTGTAAATAAGGTCTGAGAGCAGAAGCACCCAAAGCGCAATTCAAACCAACACTTAACAAAGGAATATGTGAAACTGAAATCAAAAATGCTTCAGTAGTTTGACCAGATAAAGTTCTACCCGAAGCATCGGTGATGGTTCCGCTCACCATGATTGGGTATTGTTTACCTATTTCATCAAAGACCTCTTCAATAGCAAACAAAGCTGCCTTTGCATTGAGTGTATCAAAAATAGTTTCAACTAATAATATATCAACGCCACCATCGATTAATGCCTTCACTTGTTCTTTGTAGGCAATTACCAATTCATCATAAGTTACAGCTCTATAACCTGGATCGTTTACATCTGGAGAAAGAGAAGCAGTTCTATTTGTTGGACCAATTGAACCCGCAACAAATCGAGGCTTGTGAGGTTCTTTAGCTGTGAACTCTTCTGCTACTTCTTTTGCAATTTTGGCTGATTGATAATTCAATTCATAGACCAAATGTTCAAGATGATAATCAGCCTGAGCAATCGTTGTACCACTGAAGGTATTGGTTTCACAGATATCTGCACCCGCAGCATAATACTGCGCATGAATATCTTTGATGATATCTGGGCGACTTAATGAAAGCAAATCATTGTTACCTTTTAAAGGATGTGGATGGTCTTTTAGTGATGGCGTTCTAAAATCTTCTTCTTCCAGTTTATGTTTTTGAATCATGGTACCCATTGCACCATCTAAAACCAAAATTCTTTCTTTTAAAATGTCTTTAATACTCATAGATAAAATTAATTAGGCCAATTGGCATAGTTATTTATCCTGAAAGTGGCTGAATTGTGGCTGTGCTGGAAACATCAACAATCTTATCAGCTCCCAAATGGGATAGGTATTGGCACTATCCGCATGCATCGGACTTGCCAAGACATCACCGGGCCTATTCCCTCCGTCTTTCTGGATAAGTATAGCAAAGATGTAGATTATTTGACTGATAAACAACAGTTGAAAGGCTGAATTTAAGCACTTATCAACCTAAAAAAGAAAAAATGACTGAAAACAATACACCTGAACTACTCAGTAAATTAAGGCTATTCCACTCATTTTGAGAAAGATAATTCAACTTTATTTTTCATTTTCAAGGGATTACGAAATAAAGCACCTATCTTTGCGGCTCAATTTTAATAAAGTACTTTGAAAAATTTTAGTGAATTGGGCGTAGACGCGCTCGTCCTGAATGCGATTCAGGAAATGGGGTTTGAGACTCCAACAGCCATACAGGAACAGTCGATTCCTGTCTATTTAGAAACTGAACAAGACATTTTAGGTTTAGCCCAGACGGGTACAGGAAAAACAGCTGCATTTGGAATTCCAATCATCCAGTTAATTGAGCCACAAAACAAGTTTGTACAAGCTCTGATTATTTGTCCTACCAGGGAACTTTGTCTTCAAATCAGTAAAGATCTTACTGCTTACAGTAAATTCAAGTCAGGAATTAATATCGTTGCCGTTTATGGTGGTAGCAGTATTGACCGTCAGATTTCTGATATCAAAAGAGGCGCACACATTATTGTTGCAACACCAGGCCGTTTGATGGATTTAATGGAAAGAAAAGCCGTTCAAATTAAAGATGTAAAGTATGTTGTGCTTGATGAAGCCGACGAAATGCTGAACATGGGCTTTGAAGAGGATGTAGAGTTTATTCTCTCACATACTCCAGAACAAAAAAGAGTGTGTTTGTTTAGTGCTACCATGCCTAGACAAATCAAGAACATTGCAAACCGTTACATGAAAGATCCTTTCGAAATTTCAGTAGGTAAAAGCAATTCGGGTAATGTAAATATTACTCATCAGTATGCAAATATTCATGCTAAAGACAAATACGCTGCATTAAAACGCTACGTAGATTTTAACAGCGATAATATTTATGCAATCATCTTCTGTAAAACTAAAAATGAAACCCAAGAGATCAGTGATAAATTGATTAAAGACGGTTACAATGCAGATTGTTTACACGGAGATTTAAGTCAGGCGCAAAGAGAAAAGGTGATGAACCGTTTCCGTCATCATGCCATTAAAATTTTATTGGCTACAGACGTTGCTGCTAGAGGAATTGACGTAACTGGTTTAACCCACGTTATTCATTTTCAATTACCTGATGATATTGAAAATTATACCCACAGAAGTGGAAGAACTGCTCGTGCTGGAAAATTAGGAGTTTCATTCGTATTGTTAAACATGCGTGAAGGTGGTCGTTTAAAAGACATCGAACGTATGAGTAATATCAAGTTTGAAAAAATCATGATTCCTTCTGCTACAGAAGTTCGCGATAAAAAATTACTTGCGTTTACTGATACCATTTTAAATACTGAAGTTGAAGAACACATCTTTGACGCTCAAGTTCAAAAAGCTGTAGATATTTTAATGGAAGCAGACCACAAAGAATTGGTTCAAAAAATTCTTTCTCTTGAATTAAGAAGATTCTCTGTTGACTTCATGAATGAGCCAGATTTAAATGCAAGCGGTTCAGACCGTGGTGCAAGAGGCGAAAGATCAGAAGGCGGTAGAGAAAGAGATGGTGGTTTTGGTGGAAGATCTAGAGGAAATAGAATCTTCGTAAGCTTAGGTAAAAAAGATGGATTTGATATCCGTAGCTTTAAAGATTGGGTTGCTGATTCTGCAGGTGTAAGCTGGAAAGATTTACATGTTGATGTGAGTGGTGTTTACAGTTTTGTTGATGCAGCATCTGAGCATTCTGAAGCTATTATCAGATCACTAAACGGAAAAGAATTCAATGGTAGAACTGTTAGAGCAGAACTATCTGGTGATAAATCTGGTGGTGGTGAAAGAAGAAGTGGTGGTAGATCATCATATGGTTCACGTTCTGAAGGCGGAAGATCTGAAGGCGGCTTCGGTGGCGGCGAAAGAAGAAGTTCTTATGGCGACAGAAGAAGCGGTGGAAGATCTGAAGGTGGCTTTGGTGGCGGTGAAAGAAGAAGCAGTAGTTCTTCATACGGCGACAGAAGAAGAAGCGGCGGTGATAGCTCTGAAGGAAGTTTCAGAAGACGCGAAAACAGCGGCGGTGATTCTGGCGGTGTGAGAAGAAGAAGAAGCAGTTAATTTTGCTTGATAAAAATCAATAATAAAATAGCCGGTTTGATAAAACATTCCGGCTATTTTTGTTTTTATATACTGATGAATAAATTAACTGAAAAAGATATTTGGGCTGCTTTGGAAGTAGTGAAGGATCCAGAAATTCCTACACTTTCCATGGTTGATATGGGCATAATTACTAAAGTGGAAGTAAAGGATGACCAATCTGTTTTTGTTGAAATGACTCCTACCTTCACTGGATGTCCTGCATTAAAAATGATGGAACAGATGGTAAGAGATCGCTTGATTGAAATTGGAATCAGTAATCCTCTAGTTCAAACAACTTTTGATAAACCATGGGATAGCAATAAAATCACTGAACGTGGTTTATTGTGTTTGAAAAAGCATGGCTTAGCACCACCACCCAAGCACCAAGGCGAAATTACCGATGCACTTTTGGAAGAAATTACTTGTCCGTTTTGCGGAAGCAAAAATGTTGAAATGAAATCGCCATTTGGACCAACACTTTGCAGAAGCTTACATTATTGCAACAATTGCCTACAAGCATTTGAACAATTTAAGCCTGTTGTTTAGTTCTAAAAATTCAATGATTATTTGAAGAGAATATCTTTGATATTCAATTGCAGATTGACATGTCCATTGAAGTGATTTTCTTCAATGGTATAACAAATGTCGAATGATATACCCTGAGCTACCTTTTCATAATGCTCACCTAAACCAAAAGCAATAGCTTTAAAAATTCTGCCACCGTTTTCTTGGGTAAGACTTAGTTTTAAATGGTTGTTTCCAACAATAGTAGCATCACCCACATCCCAAACATTTTTGCTCATGAATACGGGATTGTGGTTACCTGGACCAAATGGAGAAAACTGTTTTAATACATTAAAAAACTTTGGAGTAATGGTTCTTAAATCAATCTCCATATCGTATTCAATTTCGGGTGTCAGGCTTCTGTGTTCGATATTCTCAGCTACTACCTTTTCAAATTTTTCTATAAACAAAGGTAGATTTTCTAGCTTCAATGTAAGACCTGCGGCATGAGTATGTCCACCATACTGATCTAATAAATCACTGCAAGATTCAATCGCACTATATAAATCAAAACCTTCCACAGAACGAGCACTACCTGTAGCCATTCCATTTGATTCGGTAAGGATAATTGTAGGTCTGTAGAACTTTTCAATAAGACGTGAGGCTACAATTCCAATAACACCTTTGTGCCATTCTCTATGGAATAAAATTGTGCTCTTTCTATTAACAAAATCAGGGTCTTTGGCAATGAGTTCAAAAGCGTGTTCGGTAATGCTCTGATCAAAATTTCTTCTTTCGTTGTTGTGTTGATTTACTTGATGAGCAATTTTCCTAGCTTCTTCTTCTCCAGCAGAAGTCATGAGTCGAACAGAATCCTTTGCATCGGCAATTCTACCTGCGGCATTGATTCTAGGACCAATAAAAAAAACTATATCATTCACACCATATTCAGGCTTTTCTGGATATGCTTCTAATAAAGCCTTTAAACCATTGTTTGGATTTTCTTTCAAGCGTTTCAATCCATAATGGGCCATTACCCTGTTTTCATCTAAAATTGGAACCAAATCAGATGCCACACTCACTGCGCTCAAATCAAGAAAACGCTCCACCTCTTTTGGAGAAATTTCATGGCGCATGGCATACGCTTGAATTAATTTATATCCAATACCACAACCTGAAAGTTCTTTGAAAGGATAAGTACAATCTTTTTGTTTAGGATTTAAAACAGCAATTGCATCAGGAATTTCATCACCTGGTAGATGATGGTCACATATTATAAAATCAAGCCCTTGATCCTTTGCATAGTTTACTTTATCTATCGATTTAATTCCACAATCGAGTGCAATAATCAAAGAAAATGAATTGTTACGCGCCCAATCAATCGACATAAAACTAATTCCATATCCTTCCGTATATCTATCTGGAATATAGAAATCAATATGCGGATATCTATCTACAAGAAATGAATAAACAGTAGCAACAGCAGTTGTTCCATCAACATCATAATCACCATAAATAAGAATTTTCTGGTTCTGACTTATTGCTTCATCAATTCGATTGATTGCTTGCTCCATGCCCTTCATTAAAAAAGGATCATGTAAATCAGCTATTTGAGGACGGAAGAACTTTTTTGCTTTTTCAAAAGTATCCATGCCACGCTGCACCAAAATACTAGTGAGCACTTTATTCAGGTTTATAGCCTTAGAAAGTTCTTCAACTATATTTTTATCAGGTTGTATTTTAGAAATCCAGCGTTTAGTCATTTGAGCTTTGCAAGATAATGATTTTTTAATAGGCCTTATAAATTTAGCTGAATCTATCTCATTATCCACATTGATAATCAGGCAGTTTTTATCAATGAAAGTTCTGACTTACCTTTGAAAACTAGAATGGCAATCATATTATTAATGGAAACCTCAACAGAGGTGTGTTCTGTGGGCTTGGCAAAAGACGGGGAAATTATCGGAATAAAAGAAAATTTCGAGGGAAACAAACATGCCTCCCAATTACATGTTTTGGTTGATGAATTATTAAATGAACTCCAATTAAAATTTAATGATTTACAGGCAATTGCCATTTCAAAAGGACCAGGTAGTTATACTGGTTTAAGAGTAGGCGTATCATCAGCAAAAGGTTATTGTTTTGGTTTAAACATCCCATTGATTGCAATTGGCACCTTGGAATCTCTTAAAAACCAAGCTATCAAAAAGTATCAAAATGAAAATACCTTTCAAATTATACCCATGCTTGACGCACGCAGGATGGAAGTGTATTGCGGTGTTTGGAATCAAGATTCAAAAATCCTACAAGAAATTGAGGCCAAAATTCTTGATGAAAAATCCTTTGCTTCACATTTGAACCAATCGAAAACTGTGTTTGTGGGTACTGGTATCCAAAAATTCAAAGCCATTTGCGGACATCAACACGCCATGTTTGATGAAAGCATATACTGTTCAGTTAAGGGAATGGCTAAAAATGCTGAAGAAAGTTATCAATCAGGAATATTTGAAGATCTGGCTTATTTTGAGCCATTTTATCTGAAAGACTTTGTTGGGACCACTCCTAAAAAGGCATTGCATAAGTCGTAAACCTGACAAAAACGTTTACTTCCTGACAGATTATTCTTTTTCATCAAATGGAACTAAATTTGAATGAAATCGATTCATATGAAAATTGAACAAATTTATACTTCGTGCTTAGCGCAAGCGGCTTATTATATAGAAAGTAATGGAGAGGTAGCAATCATTGATCCTTTAAGAGATTACGAAGCCTATATCAAAAAAGCAGAGTCGGATGGAGCAAAAATTAAATATATTTTTGAAACTCATTTCCATGCAGACTTTGTTAGTGGACACATTGATTTGGCAGAAAAAACAGGTGCACAAATAATTTATGGCCCAACAACTCACACCAACTTTCCTGTTTATGTTGCCAAGGATGGAGAAACACTTAAACTAGGAAAAATCCAAATACAAGTGCTACATACACCTGGCCACACACTTGAAAGTTCCTGCTTTTTATTAAAAGATGAAAACGGAAAAGACCATTGTGTTTTTACAGGCGATACTTTATTTGTAGGTGATGTAGGTAGACCCGATTTATTAGATGGGATAATGACAAAAGAAGAATTGGCATCGATGATGTTTGATTCTCTTAAAAAACTAACTAAACTATCTGAAGAAGTAATTGTATACCCAGCCCATGGCGCTGGTTCAGCTTGTGGCAAAAATATTGGCAAAGAAACATTTAGTACAATTGGGGAACAGAAACTAAAGAATTATGCTTTACAAGAAATGTCAAGAGAACAGTTTATTCAAGCTGTAACAGAAGGCATTAGTCCTGCACCAGCCTATTTTTTTAAAGATGCGAAGCTGAACAAAACTGGATATATATCTTTTGAAGAAGTTGTATCAAAGGGAACTAAGGCATTATCATTAGAAGCTTTTGAAAATGAAATCAAATCAGGTGCCTATATCATTGACACCAGAATTTCAGATTTCTTTGAATATGGGTTTGTACCTGGAGCACTTAATTTTGGATTGAATGGTCAATATGCAATATGGGCAGCTACATTAATTGATATTCATGCTAAGGTAGTCTTAGTTTGTAAACCTGGAACCGAAAAAGAATCTGTAGAAAGATTGAGTAGAGTTGGATTTGATCAAATAGTTGGGTATTTAGAAGGTGGGTTCGAAACGTGGAAAGACGCAGGCAAAAAATACGATATGATTATTTCCATCTCTTCCGAAGAGTTAGCCCTTGACTCAAAACACAATCCAAAGGCAATGATTTTGGATGTAAGAAAACCTGGTGAATTTAATGATGGACATGTAGCTAAAGCCAAAAATATTCAGTTAAGTGAACTGATGGATAAGGCTGAAGAAATTGATAAGGAGCAAGAGTGTTTAGTGCATTGTGCGGGAGGCTATAGAAGTATGGTAGCAGCAAGTGTATTAAAGCACAAAGGATTTAAGAATATTAAAAACGTTTGGGGTGGATATGCGAAAATTAAAGAAGAACAAATTGATTTAGTAGTGCCATCCAAGTAATTAAAATTTAAACTCAAAAAGCTCCGAAAGGAGCTTTTTTTGTGACTTAACAAACATAAAAAAAGCCCGGTAACCCGGGCTTTTCTATTTAATTTATTTTATGCTATCTAAACAAGGTAACTGAACCAGAATAAGAATATTTCTTACCACTAAAACTAGTTGCATTCACTTGGTAGACATAAGCATCTTGCTGGCAGTCTTGGTTGGTCTTTTGATCTGTTCCATCCCATCCGATATTTATATCATTTGTTCTGAAAACCAATTGACCCCAACGATTGAATACCATCACATCTATTGATTCAAATCCGGTTGCAGCCACTTTGAAAGTTCTGTTACATTCTAAAGGACAAGGAACCGAACTGTTTCTATATACTGCAGATGGAATAAATACAGTGATGTCTGGTTCAACTCTAATTTCTTTTGTGATTGAATCATAACATCCATATCCATTAACCACAGTTAACATAACAGGAATTTTAGCAGTATCAGCAGGGAATCTTACATCCTGTGGACTCTCATCATATAATAAACGGTTTGGACCACCTATCATTTCTGGACCCATATGCCAGATATACTTTAATGGGCTGTTATCACCATTTGTAGATTCATTAAAGAAATCAAAATATGGTTTTGCAATAGTAGTACTTAAAGGATCAGTGCTAAAATTAGCAATTGGAGTTGGATATGCATATAAAGGTGCTGTTGCTGTATCTGTACATCCTCCTTGTTCAACAACCAAATAAATATTTCTTGTACCAGGAGTTGAATAAGTACGCGTTAAAGTATTATCAGTAGCAGGAGCCGAGTTAATGGCAGTGCTAGGTAAAGAACCCTCATACCAATAATAATTAGGCGTGGTAACACCAGTTGGATCAGAAGTAAATGTTGAAGTTAATACTTTTCCATAACGTGGATCAACACATGCTCTATCTGGCGCAATTGAGAAACTAGCTAAAGGTTTAGGAAGAATAGTATAAGTGGCTTGATCTGTAGCAGCCGGACAACGATCATTATTAGTGGTAGTTGCCACAAAAGTTATTGTTCCGCGTGCAATATCTGCAGGTAAAGCAGTATAAGTTATACCAGCATTTCCATTATTTACAATATTAGCATTTGAACCATCAGGAGTTGTCCAACTTACACCATAAGGAGAAACAGGTAAAGTTTGGAAACCAACATTAAATGACGCATCATATGCACACACGGTAGAACCTGATTGAATTTCTAAGACAGGAGGAACTTGTACTCTAATGTCTATTGAATCCTTGTTGCTACATAAGGTACTTGGGTCTGTAAAATAATATTTCACATTGTAAACACCATTTGTAATGCCAGGAGTATTTAAATTAAATGTACCAGTTGCAAGATTAAAGGCATTTGGTAATGGAGGATTACTAAACATGGTTCCACCATCTGTTGATCCGGTTGGGTCCATAAAGAATACCACGCTACCCTTAGTTAAGCAGACAGCTGAATCACTAGGATCATTGAAATCAATATCCACATTTGGATTTGCATTTACTTGTAATGAACCTGAAGCGGTAACTACACAACCAGAAGCTGTATCAGCATAGATAAACTTATACTCTTTAGTAATATTTGGAATAATCGGATTATTCGGATCAAACATTCTTCCATTTGTTAATGCAGCTGAATAAGCTTGGTCAATAGGATCAAAGTACCAATATGCTGTATTTAAATTTGCTGGAACAGTTCTTCTTCCTTCCATTCTCACATCTAAATCTACAGGCTCACCTGATTTACATACAGGCTTACCAACACCAGGATACAATTCTGGAGATTTTACTACTCTAAATACTGTAGTATCTGAGGCAATACAACCTCCCACTGGAGAAGAAATAGTGATTCCAGCTACAGCAGGATTTAAGATTACATTGTTTGATGGAGGGAAGCTAGTGGTAAATTCATAAGTTAAAATATTGGTATCTGGTAAATACTTCACATCAGCTCCTTTTGGATCGAATGCATAGTAGTTTTGACCTGCATTAGGCTTGTAAACACCATTTCCATACCATAACTCGTTTAGAGCCAAAACTCCTCCATTAGGACTATAACCTTGAGTTCCTGGTCTTAAATCCCATTGAGAACCCCTGTTATCACATAGTTGTCTATTAGGACCAGCAGTAATATTAGGAACAGGGAATACAGCAACCAACAATGAATCTCTAATTGAACAACCTTCGTTATCAATTACCTGTAATCTAACATAATTACCATATGGTTGAGATGCTGTTGATGGAGGTAAATTATTTAAGTTATCTACGAGTAATTGGTTTCCACTAATTGCTAAAGGATTTGATGGGTAAGTCCAAATTCTATTTACCAATGTTTTATTCGTTGAGTTCACAACTGGTAAAGAAATAATGTTATTCGTACGACATAAAGGAATAGAAGTTGGTCTATTAATAATAGGTAATAGATTTACTTTCACTTCCATCGAATCTACATTTGAGCAAGTAACACCACCATAAGTAATATAACCAGTAACTTGATAAGTAACTGTTGCTGGAGGAGAAACCACTAAAGTTGGCTGATTTGAAACAACAGGACTTGAGCCAGTAACAGGAACCTCTCTCCATTGGAAGCTATCTATAGCAGCAGTAGTTCCTGTTGCAGTTAATGTTATTGGTGCATCATTGAAACAGATTGTTCTGTTTGGACCGGCATTAACTGGCACAACACTATTAAAAAACACATTTGCACTTTCAACCCTCACACAACCAAAATTATCAATTTTAGTAACAGTGTATACACCGCTATCCTTTGGAATAATTTTCATTGAAGTTGAATCTTCTAAAACTGGGGAGACAGGAGATTTTCTCCATCTCCAAACACCAACTGAATTATTTGAATGACCTGCATTTAATGTATCAATAGAACCTGGACATAACCTCATTGCTGGGGTTAACTCTTGCAATGGCAGATTTCTAGTAAAGATATTAAATGCAGCAGAATCTCTACAGTTATTTAAATCTGTAATAAGTACTTTATAAGATGTATTTGCACCAGCATTACTTGGTGTAAATGTTGCATTTGAATCTAAACTTTGAGCTCTTACAATATTAGTTGAACTCATGCCACCTAAGAAATATGTATATCTATAATTAGCACCTAATGGAACTCCGCCTCTTCCTTTTGCTTGAACTGTGACCGGAGTACCCAAACAATTGAAAGTATCTCTTATGCTTACATCAACTTGTTCAGGAATAAAAACTGAGTCAATGATATTATCATTCGGACACCCATTTGGAGTAGGAGGGGCAACCGTGGTAAGCCTTAATCTTACTTTATGCCAACCTGCTTGTGTAAATCGATGATTGCTGACAGAGGAACCCGTTATTGTTGTATAATTATTTGTATTAGGCGCATTTTCAACCATAAATTGAGTATACGCAGTATTCAACTGAACATTGTTTTGCAAAGTGTAAGTGAAGTCGTAATAACCGCAATTTTTATTGATTTTATTAATAATGGCTATTGGAATCCTCCGAACTGTAACAGCAAATGAACGTGTTGTTCTTGCTGGTAAAGGACAAGCTCTATCTTTTGCAGTTACAATAAAATAGTATGGTAAATTATTTGCCATACTAGCAGGAGGAGTCCAGCAAAATCTAAAACTATCCTGTTTGGGTCCTACTACTTTTCTTTGACTAACCGTATACAAAGGCAAGAATGTTGCACCATTAGAAACCAAATTAGTTGGTGCATTCCAAGAAAGGTCTGTGGTATCCCATCCTGCAGTATTATCTGCGGCTGCAATAATTATACATAATTGTTGTCCTGCACAGACTGCATATGAGAAATTTGGTTGAGGACTAGTTAAAGTTCCATTTGTATTGTACGTCCTTAAAACAGGAGGAAAGTTTTCATCACAAATCTTACTGTAGAATTGTATATCTCTTCTAGTTCTTCCTGCAATTGTTGGAACACCACCAACCATTTTCCATTGAGTTACTTCAATTACCAAATTAGCTACGAAGTTTCCGAAAGGTCTAAAGCGTATATCTCCAGTAATTGGATCGATATTGATACCAAATGGAGGAACCAATGGTGGTGATAAACCTGGGGCTCCAAGATATGGGAATGGAACACCAGCACTATAAGGTGGAGCGTATGGAGCGGCTGTATTTGGACCTGTCATTGCTTGACCAAATGCATAACTCAAAGAGTCTCCGTCTGGGTCAATTGCACCTAAGTTATAAGTAAAATCTTGACCAGCACAAGCAACTGCAACTGGGTCATTTGTAAAAGTAGGAGCTGAGTTACAAGGTGTAATACATTTGTTGATGGTACCACCTGCATAATAATTTAAGGATGAAGGATTAACCAAAGTAGTAATTGCAGCATTACGACAACATTCTGAAAAACCTACATTAACCAAACAGCAGTTTGGTGGAACAGAGGCAAAATTCACAATACCTTGGAAAGTGTAAATTTCAATACCTGGTGTAAACGAACCAGGAGTTC
>JBMLPO010000387.1:0-4006 GCA_049242065.1 Bacteroidia bacterium | reverse complement strand
ATGCTTTGATGAAAATGGTGGATTCTGGTGTAAAATTCAAAACCTTTGATGTAGATAATTGGTTCGATTGCGGTAAAAAGGAAATCTTAATTGATACCAATTCACTTTTATTAAGAAGATTAAATTACGATACTTCGAATTATAAATTCGAAAACACCATCATCATTCCTCCTGTATTTATTGGTGAAGGCTGTAAAATCAACAATTGTATCATCGGTCCCAATGTGTCTATTGGCGAAAATGCAATTCTGAATTATTCTACTATCCGCGATTCAATTATTGGTCCTTATGCACAAATTGAATATGCAATTTTACATCGCTCATTAATAGGTAACGATGCCTTGCTAAAAGGAATGATTCAAAGTTTAAACATAGGAGATAGTACCGAAATTAATTTTGGTTAATGAATACAAACCGCATCAAGGAACTCTTTCAAATTAAATATCCCATTGTTCAAGGAGGCATGGTTTGGTGCAGTGGTTGGCGTTTGGCGTCGGCTGTAAGTAATGCTGGTGGCTTGGGTTTAATTGGTTCGGGTAGCATGAATCCCGACTTACTCAAAGAACATATTCAAAAATGTAAAGCGGCTACTTCCAATCCATTTGGTGTCAATGTTCCTTTGTTGTACCCTCATGCCGAACAACATATTCAAACCATTATTGAAGAAAAAGTTCCCATTGTTTTTACATCGGCAGGAAATCCTTCTTTGTACACTTCAATACTCAAATCTTATGGCATTAAAGTGGTGCATGTTATTGCCAATACAAAGTTTGCTTTAAAAGCTATTGAAGCAGGGGTTGATGCTCTTGTAGCTGAAGGTTTTGAAGCAGGCGGACATAATGGAAAAGAAGAAACAACCACTTTTTGTCTGATTCCTCAAATCAAAGAAATCTGCAAAATTCCATTAATAGCAGCAGGCGGAATTGCAACAGGTGCAGGCATAGTAGCTGCACAAGCATTAGGTGCAGATGGGGTACAAATTGGTTCAGGATTTGCGGTTTGTGAAGAGTCATCAGCACATCCTTTTTTCAAACAAAAAGTTATTGAAGCCAAAGAAGGTGATACCGAACTAACATTAAAAAAACTCACTCCAGTTAGGATGCTGAAGAACGAATTGTACCAAAGACTCAATGAAGCCATTCAACAAAATTCTAGTCCAGAACAATTGCGCGAAATACTAGGAAAAGGTCGTGCTAAAAGAGGCATTTTAGAAGGCGATTTAATAGAGGGCGAATTGGAAATCGGACAAATTTCAGCATTGTTAAAAGACATCAAACCCGTTCACGTTTATATAGATGAATTGATTGAACAATATCAAATTGCCAAAGAAAGAATTATCAATATTCAATAGCCCCGGGTTAAAACCGCGGGGCAATTGAATATTATTAATTATCATTTTTGTGTTTTACAAATTGTCTGACCCCTCAATAGCCCTGCGGCTTCAGCCCAAGGATAATGAGGGATAATTGATCAATTTGAATGCGGCTTCAGCCCAGGGATAATGAGGGATAATTGATCAATTTGAATGCGGCTTCAGCCCAGGGATAATGAGGGATGGCACCCCCATTCATAGCTAAATCATATTCAATCGGCTGTTGTTAAAACCCCTGTGTAATTGAGTATTTATTGATGATTAATTTTCTCTCTTACAGCATCAATCTTGTCTCGTAGTAATTTAAAAAATTGGTTCCTCTGTTTTTCGCTTACACCACTAATCAAGGTCGATTTCCTTACTAGGTTCTGCAACCAATGTTCATTTTCGTGAACAAAATCTGCATTGGTGGTGCTCATCATGTTAAAGGTATTATTGCTTACATAGGCAATTTTTGTAGAACCAATATTGGCAAGAATACTGTTATTGCCAATCATGACTTCACTTTTATAAAGCTTAAAATTCTCTACACCACTTTCGCCCGGACCAATTAATTTACTACTTTTTGCAGCTTTCTTCTGAAGCAAATTCACTTCTTCAGTAACCAAATCACACATCATAATGGCATCAGCTTTTCTCATGAAATAACCCGATTCCCAAAAGTATTCAATCTGCTTAAGTGTGCTGTTGATGGTATCTTCAGTCCATACTTCAGTTGAGGTTGTTTTATTGTAATTGCCCATCAACTCTTTTGCATAAGCAATAAGTTCGGTATCAATTTCTTTTGGATCAAACAAAGCTTCTGAATATTCGGGTGAACATAAGATACTCTTTAACCAATAAAACAATTTGAACGATATCAACTCATCACTAAAGAAATGGTGCCAAACCGGAACATCATCAGCTGCATACAAGATTTCATTATTGGGCGATCCGCTTATTTTTTTGATATCATTTCCCATGGCATGCAGCCACAATTTGAAATTATCTTTTTTGTCATCAAGTTTCAGGTAATCGAAACTTACTTTATTGGCCAAATGTTGAATTTCAGGATCAAAACTAACTCTGAAATGTTTGCATACCATGGTGATTTCACCAATATTAAACAGGGTTTCACACCTGATTCTTCTGTAAGCGCTATCGGTACTTAAGTTCAATAAATCTGCCAGTTCATCTACAAAAGAAACATTGGGTGCTAAAGCCGATTTTATTCTTTGTATAAATTGTTCTTGAATGAGTTTCGCTTTCTGTTCCATGTTGTTCGATTTGCTTGCTGCTAAAATTTTTATCCAAATGCAATTTAAGAATTTTCTATTCCTATGCTCAAAAACATATCATCATTCCTAAGAAATATCAAAATAGCGAAATATTTATAGTAACTTATCCTTGTGAAAAATGGCTGCATCTTTCTTTTTCTTTTCTTTTGTTTGATACCTATTGTCCAAGCACAAGAACAACCCATTACCTCTGTTCCTACTGCAAATAGGTCGGGATTATTTTTTAATGGATTGAGGTTAAACGCAGGGGAGAAGGTTTATACCAATACGTTCTTGTTCGTGAATTCAATGGGTTTTGGTATCCACAAAAATTTTGAACTACATGCAGGTTTGGTGATTATTCCTCTAGTAGGTGAAAGTAGTTCTGGAGCTTTACCGCTCATTACTGTGCTTCCTCGTATCGGATATGATTTTGGGAATTACCACCATGTGAGTGCGGGAGTTTTAATCAATACTGGGGTCAAATCCACTTTTTTGAATCAACAAATTGCCTATTCATTTGGAAGCAGAAGGAACAATATTGGCATTTTGTATAGTTCCAATGAAATGTTTATGGAGAACGAGCGTACTTGGTATTTACAGTATCACTTTTTCCCATTTAAACGAATTAGTTTAGGAGCTGAACATTTGCTTTGGTCGAGTTATAAAAAACAAAACAGTCTATTGCCATATCATGCAACCAATAACCATGATCCATTACTGCCTTCAAATTTTGTTGGCAGGATTCATTTTTCTCCTAATTTCGTTTTGGCTCTGGGCTATTTCTCTGATTATGCTTCCTTTTCACAAGATGGAATATTATACCTCTCTGCTTCATTGCGAATCAATAAAAAGAAATCAAGTTGAAACTGCAATTCCTTTACTTCTTCAGAACTTTTAACTCCGATTCCAATATTTGATGTCCCCATTTCACCACACCTTTTTTATCATAACAGGTAATCAATAAAATACGTTCTCCTTTTTTAGGTCCCGAAATTTTGATACTGCAATAATTGTTTTCAACTACCAATGTATTGGCTACTCTTTGTGGGTTTTTAGCTTCCTCTGTTTTTAGAATATTCGATGGACCTGCACTTAATGGAGAAGAAGTAATATCATAAAAAGTATAACCCAATTTTTCCTTGTATTTTTCTTCTTTTATTATTTCTGTATGATGTCTGTCGCCACTCAAAAATATAACTCCTCCAATATTTTGATCAACAATAAACTGAAGAATTTCTTCTCTCTCTTTTTTGTATAAATTGAAGGACTCTTTATCAGTATTGGCGTTTAAAAACTGACCACCTACACAAATAAATTTAAAACTAGCGGCACTGTGTTTCAATTTGTTTTTTAACCAAGCAATTTGCTCTTTTCC
>JBMLPO010000386.1:0-1122 GCA_049242065.1 Bacteroidia bacterium | reverse complement strand
CGCACCTAAATCACCACTTACAACTAACAAATCAAGTGGCTTAGCGCCATTTCTATACACCAACTTTGATTCTTCTGCTTCACCAATTGCAGTAACAGAAAGTACAAGTCCTTGCTTAGATGTTGAAGTATCACCACCTACTAAATCCACCCCATATCTTTCGCATGCCAATTGAATACCAGCGTAGAGTTCTTCAAGTGCTTCTAAAGAAAAACGATTAGAAGAACCAATTGAAACAGTTACTTGTTTAGGGATTGCATTCATGGCATAAATATCACTCAGATTAACTGTTATAGCTTTATACCCCAAATGTTTAAGTGGGAAATAACTCAAATCAAAATGAACACCTTCTAAAAGTAAATCCGTGCTAACTACGGAAACTTTATTGTCTGCATATTTAATGACTGCAGCATCATCACCAATACCTTTGATGGTAGAATTCTTACTTTCAAAATTTTTAGTGAGATGATCAATTAATCCAAACTCTCCTAAAGTGCTTAATTCTGTCCTAGATGCATTTTCAAACATAAATGCAAAGATAAGGAAAGTTTGAAGGATGCTTCTGAGGAATTTTACTGCCTTCGGTAATCCATTATATCCATCATCAATCTTTCCATTTGCTTCATATCAGAGGCAAGCTCTTCATTCCCCATGTTCCATTTCCATTCTTGAACCAATGTATTGTTTTGCCTAATTCGAACAAAGATGGTTTCCTCACCAATTTGGTATAAGGAGCTATTACCTGATTTGAGTCGTGCAACCACCGTATAAACAAAATCGGCGTCTTTCTGACTTATTTTCTTTACCAAAGTAGACTTGGCATCAATGGCATTTTTCTGAAACAAACTGCCATCTCTTAAAAGAATATAAGCTGAATGAGCGGCTGTTTTCTGATTGACATAACCAAATTCGATATGATCCCCAGGAATTTCTACTTGTAAAGCTTTGGGTGCATGGCAAGCAAAAAAGGCAGCCGAGAAAAAGATTAAAAACAGTCGAAGTAATTTCATATTGGTGAAAATACAAAAACAATACCAAATCAAAAGAAAGGTTTAGATAAAAAAAGAGGCGCGCAGCAAAGCGTCGCGCCACTTATCGGTAGACAAATTACTTATTTTATTA
>JBMLPO010000385.1:0-9489 GCA_049242065.1 Bacteroidia bacterium | reverse complement strand
GTGCCGTGAAGGAGACTCGAACTCCTACGCCCTTGCGAGCACCACCCCCTCAAGATGGCGTGTCTACCAATTCCACCACCACGGCAAAGCGGTGGCAAATATGACTTAAAATTGTGATAATCGCAAAAAAAGATGCTGCCTATCTAACAACAGCTTTCAAAGGTGACAGAATCAATGAAACTCCATCCACAACTGCGGTAAAGCCATCAATAACTGATTGGAAGTCAACAACGAAAACTGTAATCATTGCTGAAATAATAACCATCATTAAACCTCTTACTATATAAACCATAGTTGTAATATTTAGGGTTCTGTCGAAATTTTGTGAAATCAAATGTAGTAATGTGGATAAACTAAAAAAAATATTATTCCACTACTTGAGTAAATATCTATTTTAGTAGTCATTATTTTCATTAAACCTGCTATTTATGCACACCAATGTGGAAAAGACTCAAATTTTTGGCCTGAATACCTCATTTTCAATTAATAAAAAGGGAGCTGAGTTGTGTTCAGTAAAGGATAAATTGACTGATTATGAGTTTATTTGGCAGGCAGACCCTCAAGTTTGGCCTCGTTATGCGCCGGTTTTATTTCCTTTTGTTGGGAAAAGCGCTTTGAATCAATTTTCTCATTGTGGAAAACTCTATGAAATGGGTCAGCATGGTTTTGCCAGAGACCATGAATTTGAGATCAATGAACTCTATACCGATTTGGTTAGCTTTTCTTTAAAAGGAGATGCTCAAAGGTTTCCTCAATTTCCATTTCCATTTATTTTTAACATCATTTACCAAGTAATTGGTGATGATTTAAAAATTAGCTACACCACTTTTAATCCTGGATCAGACACACTTTATTTTAGTGTAGGAGCCCATCCTGGTTTTAAACTACCCGTTTCAAATTTATCTCAGTATAAATTGGAGTTTGAAGCTGAAGAGAATTTAGAAACTCATTTATTAAAAGACGGTTTGTTTACGGGAGAGACCTTAGTTTTAGCTAGTGCTTCAAAAGAGTTACAATTAAATAAGGAGATTTTTGAAAAGGATGCTTTGGTTTTCAAAGGTCTTCATTCAAAGAAGCTCTCATTAAAACATTTACATTCTAATTATTCAATTGAAATGGAGTTTGATGGTTTTCCATTTATGGGGATTTGGGCAAAAGTACCCAATGAAGATTTTATTTGTTTGGAACCCTGGCACGGATTGGCTGATCAACACCATTTTAAAGGCGATCTATCAGAAAAAGAAGGAATAATTCATTTGGCCCCAGGTGAGACCCATGAGTTGAGTTATACTATTCGTTTTCAATCTCCTCAAAAGAGCTAAATCATCATTTTACTTTCTTATTTATTTTGATGGGGTTGTAGCACAAAAAACAAAATTCCTCCCAATAAGTAAATCACAAAATCTATGGGGTCTGAAGTATAATTTTGGATGTATTTGGGGACAATTATTTCGAATACAATTCCAAAATACAAGGCCAAAAAAAGTATCCATGTAAACTGAATTCGAAAATTCGCATTCACTAATAAACATTGAAGGAATGCGGAAAGCGACAAGCAGATTGGCAAGACTAACAGATCATCCATATAACTTGAGAAAATGGGGGATACTTCTATAAAAATTTGAATCAAATGGAAGAGTAACCAAAGGGATAAAAAGCTAAGAAGAAGTTTCAAATAGCTTTTTATTCTCTTCGATTTATTCAAATAAAAATTTAACATTAGCCAGGAAGTAAAAGCAGAATAAGTGTAATGAGAGCAATTATTCCCATAAGGATTAATTGTCCTCCCTGTATTCCCTTTTCAATTAAAAAATAAAGGATATTATTTCGGGAGCCATCAAACTTAAACCAATTGATTAAAAAAGGTTCTGCTTTTGGGTCTTTGCTTTTGTCGTCCCTTTCTTTCCTGTATTCTAAGTCTAAGATTTCTCCACATTTCTCGCAGAAAGCTTTGTTCCCATTGGTCCATTGCTCACAATGTTCACATTTTTTAATGGAGAATGTATCATTTAAAGAGTTCATGGAGCTTGGCTTCCCTGTATTCAAAAATCTGCTTTACTTTTTTATCTACAAATAACCAATGTAAAAATGGAGCCAAAATCCAACCTTTAGATTGATAGGTGATGGTATCTGTCATTTTTGTTTGACCATCTACTTCTTCAAAACGGTGTCTGTGGTGCCAAATGGTATATGGACCAGCTAATTGTTCATCAACAAATTCATAAGGAGGATTCCAAGTACTAATCAGTGTTTTCCAATACATAGGAATACCTGCTAATATAATTTTATACTTGATATGAATTCCCGCCTTCATATGAATAGGTGTAGGAGTAAGAATTTTAAAACTGAGTTCTGGAGGAGTGAGCTCATTCAAGTTTTCAGCCTTACTGAAGAAATCGAATACCTCTGCCAATGGGCGAGGGATGATGGTAACTGTTTCTAAAGTCTTTGATAATTTCATTACTCATTAAACAAATAAATAGGGGAATGTTTTGAGTCTATTTGTCATGTTTACAAGAGTAAATGCACGCAAAAACATATGTAAAATACGTACACAAGCAAATGTTTAAACAATTGTAAATCAATAAAATATGATATAAAAACTAAACTAATAGTATAAAATAACTTTTAACAAATGTTACAGTGCGTTATTAACAATTGTTTTAGGTGTATAGAAATGTTAATTCTTTGTTTTACATTTGTATATTACTATTGTAAATCAACTATTTGTATGGATGAGCTAAATAAACGTGTGTTAAGTGTGATGGAGCATAAACAAATGTCTAAATCATCGTTTGCCTTGGCTTTAGATACCTCTTTGCCTGTGTTGACCCATATTAGCTCGGGAAGGAATAAACCTGGATTAGAATTGATACAAAAGCTTCTGAGTCGCTTTCCTGATATTAGTCCAGATTGGTTGATCCTAGGCACTGGAGAGATGTATAGAGATACAATCACTAAACCTGATTTTGAGCCAGAAATAAAGCAGTTTGAGCAAATGCAAAATGAATTGCAATTACAAGTTCAGTATCTGCAACAAGTAATGGATTATCACCAACTTTTATTGAAGGAAATCAGTTACTTAAGTGATCTTGACCAATTGTTAGGTAGGAACAAACAAGGTGCAATGGCTATACAGAATAAACTTTCGGAATTAAAAGAAGCAATTAAATCTAAAGTTTAGTTTAGATAGATAGTGTTAAAATATTGAAATATAGGTATATAATCACTTTAATTATTGTTCAACAACCTGAGTTCCTTAGACTATTTGTCAGTTTTATCTTTGTATCTAATTAGGATTTATTCTCAAAAACAAACATCTTCCCATATCAGGAAACTAACTAACGATAGTTATAATTGATGATTTTTTTTAATCAGGAAGATTTGAGTGAATGGCAAAAAAAATCCATTCTGATTTGATCAAAATGGATTTCTTTAAAACAAATATTTTATATCCCCAATCCTAATTCTAAAATCGTAAATAAAAATTTAAGGTAAGTTGTTTTTTAACTTTGCATAATCTCCCTCAAATTTTTTTCCTTTTTTAGCTCCTAATTCTTTCCATTTCATGATAATTCTCCCAACTCTATTTTCTGGATTGGGATGCGTAGAAATAAATTCTGGAATACTTGGGTTTTTATCGTCTTTTTGGATTTTCTCAAAGAATATTTTTGCGCCTCTTGCATCATATTCAGTAGGGTAAAGGTAAACCACTGAGTTCATATCAGCATCGCTTTCATCTGCTCTACTAAAAGATAAGCCAATGAGATTGATACCAAGATTCAATAAACTAGAGTTATCGATACCTAATACCGACTGCAACACAAAGCCAATACCCAGATTTTGCAGCATTTGTGAGGTTCCATGTCTTAAATCTGCATGGGCTATTTCATGCGCCATTACCCCAGCTAAAGCATCTTCTGAATCCAAGTATTTAATGATTCCAGTATAGACATAGATATAGCCTCCAGGGATACAAAAGGCATTCAGCATGCTATCGTCTTCTATGATGCGGAGTTTCCATTCAAAATCGTCTTTGTGTCTTACTTTTCCTGAAGCTAAAATTCTATCCTTTATTTTATTCAGATGTTCGTAAGCTTCTGGATATTCTGATTCACTTAGTAACACACCAACCTGACCTGTGCTAAATTGATTATCTGCTTGCTCACCAAGGGTTTTATCTATTTCTAAAGGCACATAATCAATTAATTTTTGCCCACAAGAACTCAATAAAAACAAACTGCAAATGATAAAAGATAATTGACGAAGTTTCATACTGCAGAAATAAAAAAAAGAAGCCGGATTTCCGGCTTCTTTTTCTTCTTATCTAAAATTTAACTTACCAAATATTGGCTCGTTCCTCTTCTGATTTATACATTTTTTGGCCTTTCTTCACTCCAAATGCTTCGTGGAATGATGGCATATTGCTTAGTGGTCCTAGTACTCTAAATTCACCAGGAGAATGTGGATCTGTCATGATCAATTGTCTGAGCGCTTCTGGTCTTACAGTGTTCTTCCAAACTTGAGCAAATCCAATAAAGAATCTTTGTTCAGGTGTATAGCCATTGATTACTTTGCTAGGATGATTTTTCAAATGCATTTTATAAGCTTCAAATGCAATAGTTAATCCGCCTAAATCAGCGATATTCTCGCCTAAAGTTAACTCTCCATTTACATGAAGACTGTCTGAAACAAAAAACGAATTGTATTGGTCCACTAATTTCTTAGTTTTTGCTTCAAATAGTTTTCTGTCTTCAGGTGTCCACCAACTTTTAAGGTTCCCATCTGCACCATATTTACTTCCTTGGTCATCAAATCCATGAGTCAGTTCATGTCCAATAACAGCCCCAATGCTTCCGTAATTTACAGCATCATCTGCCATGGCATCAAAGAAGGGTGGTTGCATAATTGCTGCAGGAAACACAATTTCATTCAAAGTAGGGTTATAATAGGCATTCACTGTTTGAGGAAACATTCCCCAACGGTTTTTATCTATTGGTTTTCCAAGTTTAGAAACCATGTCGCGATGCCCAAATTCAGCGGCCCTAAAGTAATTTTCGATATATGAATCTTCTTTGATTTCTAATTTACTGAAGTCGGTCCATTTATCTGGATAACCAAATTTCTTAGTAAAGCTAGCTAGTTTTTCCAATGCTTTTTTGCGTGTTGGTTCACTCATCCAATCTAATTGAGTCAAGCGAATTTTAAAGGCAGCCATGATATGATCTACCATTTCATTCACACGTTTTTTAGATTCTGGCGAAAATGATTTTTCAACGAATAATTGACCGAGTAATTCACCCACAATACCATTAGCTGCATTGATGCCTCTTTTCCACATAGGCTTTTGTTCCTTGGTGCCTGTTAGGGTAGTGCTATAAAATGCAAAGTTTTGTTTTTCAAATGCGCTACCTAAGTAACCAGCTGAGGTATTCATTACATTCCATTTTAAATAGGCTTTTAAATCGTCTAATGAATAGTTATTTACTAAACTGTTCAGATTGCTGAAGAAATCTGGTTGAGAAACAATTAAGCTATCAAATTTGGCCACCTCTGTTAACTTACAATAGATACTAAAATCTAATTGTGGGTATTCATTCACAAACTGATTAAATGAACGCTTATTGTATTGTTTTTCTTGGTTTCTTCTTTCAGTTCTTGTCATGGATTTTGAAGCCAAATCGGATTCAATTTTCATAACAGTTTCAGCAAAGCCTGCTGATGCATTTCCAAAAAGTTCACTCATTTTTGTAATATGAGCTAGGTATGCAGTTCTAATGTCTTCAGATTTTTTATCTGTTTTGGTATAATAATCTCTATCAGGTAAACCCAATCCACCTTGTGAAACGTAAACGATATAGGAAGTTGAATTTTTTAAATCTTGAGAAACATAAAAATTAAAAAAGCCTCTGATGCCTTTTTTATGTAAATCGGCTAAGACTTTGATCAATTCAGCTTTTGAGCCAATAGCATTAACTTGGTCTAAAATAGGTTTTACGGGTGCAATTCCTTGCTGGTCTCTTTTTAGTGTATCCATGTAAACACGGTAAAAAGTTCCAACCTTATTTTTTGCAGACCCTAGTGGAGCTTTTTTATCTGCAGCCGCTTCTTCAAGAATTTGTCTGAGTGTTTCATTGTTTCTTTCGCTAACAATATTAAAACTACTCCATCTCGATTCGGTTGAAGGAACTGGATTATTGGCTATCCAATTTCCATTTGCATAACGATAAAAATCTTCTCCTGGATTGATGTTTTTGTCGATTGCTGTGAGGTCGATTCCTCTAATTTTGTCTTCCATTATTGCTGCTGAACCCGCCAGCAAAGCTGTAATGGCAATGGTATTAAGTATTTTTTTATTCATATTATTTGATTTTGTGTAAATGTAATTGAACGATTTATATCGGTAAAATGCTTTTCAATAAAGGGTTAAAAATTGATTCCATTTTTTTTCATCATTAATCTCACTTTTTTACTTGAGCTATGCAGAGCCGCCGATTGATGCAAGTGTAGGTTTTCCATGGCTAGTTTTAATTCGGGAGCCAATTCTGGGACTTTTAAAACAATTCTTGCAAAGGTGATCAAACTGAATGCTTTTACAGCAACGGGTTGATTAGGATCATGAATAAACAAAATGCATTGGTCAATCAGCGGACTCATGATGCTATCTGGAATATCAATTTCCATGAAACATCTCATCACATTTCTATTTACTCCTGTATGAGGTGACCTTTCAAACAATTCAAATAAGTATTGTATGAATGGGTTCAGCAATTCTGGTGCATTTTCTGCTAAATGTGCCAATACCCAAGAAGCATATAAGCTTTGTCGCTCTTGCCTTTCTTTTAATAAATTCAATAGTTCTGATATGAATTCAGGCTGTGCTTCTAGTTCGTTTACTAAAATATCAACATCTTTTTTAGACCTGATTTCAGCAATCCGGTTTCTAAGAATCATGACATATTAATCAGCTTTTGAGAAAGGAATTTTAACCAAAGTTTTATCCCAATGTAAATTCATATAAGTTGTTCCTATAGAATCAGCCTGATCAAAACTAATTTGAAACAATTCTTGCATTGGAGCTGAATTGTTAGCTTTTACTTCTGTTCTGAAAACATCATTTTTAGGATCAGGTTCAGTAGCTCCCCATCTATCCCAATCTGTATTAAAACAAATGGTCCATGTATCAGCTCCTGGATAGGCGTATAATGCATATTTACCTGCTTTGAGTACTTTGTCGTTGAATTTTAAATTGGAATTAATTTCAATGGTGGTTGCTTCGTTGGCTCCAACTCTCCAATATTGACCATAAGGTTGTAAGGCACCAGCCTGCTCATCACCAAAGATTACGCGACCTTTAGCAGCAGGTTGGCAATAACTTATTTGGATATTGATTCCATCTGCAGAGTAAGCAGCAGTAGTATGTGGACTCGCTTTCTTGGTATTTTGTTTAAACCAAGTGAAAAGTAAAGCCAATGCAATAAGAACACCAGCAGTTATTAATAAAATTTTCTTCATACTATATCAGGGGGTCTTTGTCATTCAAACTTAATAAAAAGCATGAATTTAAAAAGTATTTGATAAAAATGATTCATTTCAATTTCTGAAAAGTGACTTTATGTACAACAATTCAGCAGGCAATAAATCTCGTGTTTGGCCTGGCGGAAGTTGATTTAGTTTGATTTCTCCAATTTCATGTCGTTCGAGAAAAAGTACCTCAGCACCCAATTGATAACACATTCTTCTTATTTGTCGGTTTAAACCCTGATTTAACCAAATAAAAAAGGAATATTGATCTAATTGTTGAAGTTTGCAAGGTTCCGTTACTGTACCTAAAATTTCTATTCCTGATTCCATTTTTTGGATGAACTCAGGATGGATGATTTGATTTATTTTAACAAGGTATTTTTTAAGAACTGGATTGTGCTGATTTCTGAGAATTTTATCGTGAATTTTTCCTTCATTCGAAAAAAGCATGAGACCTTGTGATTCTTTATCCAATCTTCCTACATGAAATATATCCTTTGTTACTGGTAAAAAGGAAAGAAGGTTTTCGGGAATTTGGGGATTCAATGTGCATTCAATTCCTTTGGGTTTGTTTAAAATAAAAAATGTTTTTGAGTGAATAGATTGAATCAAGTTGCCATTTACTTCAATTTCATCTAAAGGGTAAATGAATTCATTCTCCAAGCAAATTTGGTCATTAATTTTCACTTGTCCTGATTCAATAAGTAACTTGGCTTCCTTATTGGAAATAGCCATTTTTTTTACAAGTTGAAACTGAAGTTTTTGTCGGAATCCCAATTTTTTTTCGGGAAAATTAAATGAAAAAAATGCTTCTTGCTAACATGAACTTCTCATTTGCAAAATCCAATTTTCGTCCTTTACCTGAAAGAGGTATTTATTGGGAAGAAGAGCAGGCAATTTTGTTAAGTGATTTGCATTTGGGAAAAGTTAGCCATTTTAGAAAAAATGGCATTGGAGTTCCTTTGGCTGCTGCGGATCAAAACCTTTTGAAAATTGAGGAGATTCTGAATCGGTATGAGCTAAAGGAATTAATTATTTTAGGTGATTTGTTTCATTCTGATTTAAATGAAGAGTGGAATTTATTTATTGAACTCACTCAAAAATATCAACAGATACAATGGACCTTAATCAGAGGCAACCATGATAGAATGCCTGCATATTTGCTTAAAGAAGCAGGTATTCAAACATTTTTCAAACAAGAAAGAAGAGGAATAGAGTTGATACATGCACCAGAAGAAAATACACTCAAGCCGAGCATAAGCGGACATATTCATCCAGCAGTATTGTTGCAAGGAAAGGGTAGATTGAGGGAACGACTCCCATGTATATATGTTGGTGAACAACAAATATTATTACCAGCTTTTGGCAGTTTTACCGGAGCCAAAACCATTGAAACTAAAAGTAGCGATAGGGTTTTTGTTTTTGCAGGAACAAAGGTGATTGAGGTTTAATTTCTTTCTTGAAAAAATTCTAATGCTTCAGCCACAATGAATGAGCTTGCTCCAATAAAAATTAAATCGTCGTTTTGGGCATAATTCAGCGCATCTTCTAATGCTAATGAAACGCTAGGGTAAGTGCTGCCTTTTAAATTAGCGCTGCTGGCAAGTGATTGCAATTCTTTTTCATCCAAAGCTCTGGGCAAATTGGCTTTTGTAAAATAATAAGTTGCATCAGTAGGTAATAAGGAAAGAACCTTTGAAACATCTTTGTCTTTTACCATCCCAATGACCATATGTAAATGATTTCTTTTTACACTTGATAATTGTTTGCTCACCCATAACATTCCATGTTCGTTATGTCCTGTATCACAAATTACTTTTGGTTGACTTTGAATGAGCTGCCACCTACCCATTAATCCAGTATTTCTCTTTACTTGGAACAAACCATTTTTAATATCTTTTTCACTGATGCGAAATCCGGCTTGTCTGATAAATGGAATACTGGAAATGGCAGTGCAGATATTTT
>JBMLPO010000384.1:0-1885 GCA_049242065.1 Bacteroidia bacterium | reverse complement strand
AGCATCACCATAAGGATTTCCAAATCCCATTGAAATATACAAAACCAGTTCTTTTCCAGATTTCACACATAAATTCTGAATATGTTCAACTGTTTTCAAAGATTCGGCCATCGAACTATTGGTATTTCTTTGCTGAAAGGTTTCAGAAATTGAAAATGGAAATCCCAAATAATGAATTTCAGGGAACTGAATCGCATCTTCTGCCCCTCTCGAATTGGCAACAATGGCCAATAATTTTGATTTCGACTCAGAAATTTGCAAATTTTTCAACACCTCAGCAGTATCTTTCATCTGAGGAATGGCCATTGGAGAAACAAAACTTCCAAAATCAATGGTATCGAATCCTACCCGCAAAAGCCCGTTGATGTAGGCAATTTTAACTTCTGTAGGTATAAAATCATGCAGACCTTGCATGGCATCTCTCGGACATTCAATAATTTTTACTGCCATAAGGATATTATTTTCAATATTTTCAAGGGCAAAATTATTCTTTTAATCCATACCTTTGACGTCCCTTAAGAAATCAAAGTAAACCAATGATGAATCAGGAGTTGGAAAACGTAAGTAACGAATTGCACGAGCAAGAAGTTAATCCTATTTCAGAAACCGTTGTTTCTGAAACTGTACAAGCCATTGAAAACAGTGCTACTGCACCGGTTTTAGATGTTGAAGTAGAATCGCATGAAATGAGCGAAGAAGAACATGAATTAGTCTCTGTTGAGGAAATTCCTGATTTTTCAAGTTTATCGAAAGCTGAATTATTAAAAGCTGCTCTAAAAGCAATGGAAGAAAAAGAAGTGGATGAAGCCATTTCTATCTTCAAAGCAATTAGACCTTTCTTCGAGCAACATTTGCAGGAAGAACAAGCATCTGCTCTAGAAAAATTCCTAGAAGAAGGTGGCGAAAAAGATAATTTCGAATTCAAAGGCGATTCAAGCAAAGAAGAATTCAATTCTGCTTTTAAAGCCCTGAAAACCAAAAAAGAAGAGGCCAGACAAAGACAAGAAGCTGAAAAACTTGCCAACCTGAAAAGGAAAGAAGCCATTTTAGAAGAAATCAGAAAATTAAACGAATCTGAAGAAACTGAAGGCAGCTTAAATAAATTAAAGGATTTAAGTTCTGAATGGAAAAAAATTAAACACGTTCCTAAAGAAAATGTTGAAGAACTTTGGGAAAAATACAGAGTTTTAGTTGAGATTTTCTACGACAGACTTTCAATCAATAACGAACTTAAAGATTTAGATCGCTCTAAAAATCTTGACCATAAAATTGAATTAATTGCTCATGTTAGCAAATTAATCGTAGAAGAAACCAGCATCAAAAAAATTCTGATGTCGGTGAAAAAATACCAAGAAGATTGGAGAAATATTGGTCCAGTTGCCAAAGAAGCGTCTGAAGATATTTGGAACAGATTCAAAGCTGAGGTTGATAAAGTTTATGATTTCATTAAAGCGAAAAGTGCGGAGATGGAAGAAGAAAGAACCAAAAACCTAGAAGCTAAAAAAGAACTCTTAGCTAAAGCAAAAGAATTGGCCGATTTGAAAAGTGTTCGTATCAAAGATTGGATGGAGAAAACCACTCTTTCTAATGAATTAATGGAGGCTTGGAAAAAAATTGGGCATGTGCCAATTGCTATGCGTGATCAAGTTTGGAACGAATTCCGTGAGGCAAGAAATACTTTTTACAACAATAAAAATCATTTCTTCAAGGCTATGCATGCCGAAAGAAATGCGAATTTAAAAGCGAAAGAATCACTGTGTGAAACTGCAGAAAGTATTGCTGCCAATCCAATTGATTGGAACAAACAAACAGAACAATTAAAGAAATTACAGGAAGATTGGAAAAAAATCGGTCCAGCTCCAGATAAAGTAAATGATGCGGTTTG
>JBMLPO010000383.1:0-13504 GCA_049242065.1 Bacteroidia bacterium | reverse complement strand
CTGTATTTTATTTAGACTAAGTATAAACAAGAGAAAAAATCTCTTATTTTTGCAATTCAATTTCAATCTAAACCAAGCCTCATGTCTGAAGAAGTAGATATTATAGACCAGGTAGTAAGCCAAGAGTACAAATATGGATTTACTACTTCAATTGAAATGGAAACCGCCCCTAAAGGTGTGAATGAGGATATCGTAAAATTCATTTCGGCAAAAAAAAATGAGCCAGAGTGGATGTTAGAATATCGTTTAAAGGCATTCAGACACTGGCAAAAAATGGAAGAGCCAGATTGGCAGAATTTTAAATATCCTAAAATTGATTACCAGGATATCATTTATTATGCAGCGCCAAAAGAAAAAAAGAAGTTGAATAGTTTGGATGAGGTTGACCCTGAATTAATCAAAACTTTTGAAAAATTGGGGATTTCCTTAACTGAACAAAAAAGATTAACTGGAGTTGCTGTAGATGCTGTTTTTGATTCTGTTTCAATTGCTACTACTTTCAAAGAACAACTCAAAGAAAAAGGAGTTATTTTCTGTGCTATTTCAGAGGCTGTTCATGAGCATCCAGAATTAGTGAAGCAGTATTTAGGTTCTGTAGTTCCTTACACTGATAATTATTTTGCGGCACTAAATGCAGCAGTGTTCTCAGATGGCTCTTTTGTATACATTCCTAAAGGAGTAAGATGTCCAATGGAATTGTCTACCTATTTTAGAATCAATGCTGAAAATACGGGTCAGTTTGAGCGCACACTTATTATTGCTGATGAAGGTTCTTATGTATCCTATTTGGAGGGTTGTACCGCTCCAATGAGAGATGAGAATCAATTGCATGCAGCCGTTGTAGAATTAGTGGCGCACAGCAAAGCCGAAATCAAATACTCAACCGTTCAAAACTGGTATCCAGGTGACAAAGAGGGTAAAGGTGGTATCTATAATTTTGTTACCAAAAGAGGGGTTTGTGAAGGTGATTATGCAAAAATCAGTTGGACTCAAGTAGAAACAGGAAGTGCGATTACTTGGAAATACCCTAGTTGTATTTTAAAGGGTGATTACTCAAGTGGTGAATTTTTCTCTGTAGCTGTTACCAATAATGCGCAGGTTGCCGATACTGGTACCAAAATGATTCATATTGGAAAGAATACCAAAAGTAGAATTGTATCAAAAGGAATTTCTGCTGGTAAATCTCATAATACATATAGAGGTTTGGTGAAGGTGGCTAAAAAAGCTGAGTCGGTTAGAAATTATACCCAATGTGATAGTATGTTAATTGGTGATAGGTGCGGGGCTCATACCTTTCCGTATATTGAAATCAATAACAAAACCGCAGTAGTTGAACACGAAGCCAGTACCAGTAAGATTGGTGAAGACCAAATATTTTATTGCAATCAAAGAGGTATTGGCACAGAAGAAGCGATTAGTTTAATTGTAAATGGATTCTGCAGAGAGGTGTTAAACCAACTACCTATGGAATTTGCAGTTGAAGCACAAAAATTATTAGCAGTTTCATTAGAAGGTTCAGTTGGTTAATTTGATTGTTTATCTACTCCCAAAAAAGAAAATAGATTTATGTTAAAAATAGAAAATTTAAAGGCTGAAATCGAAGGAAAGAAAATTCTAAATGGTATCAACCTTGTTGTAAATCCAGGTGAAGTGCATGCCATCATGGGTCCTAATGGTGCTGGAAAAAGTACCTTGTCTTCCGTATTAGCGGGTCGCTCCGACTACATGGTAACAGAAGGAACAGTTGATTTTGAAGGAAAAGACTTATTAGAAATGGCTCCTGAAGATAGAGCTAGAGAAGGTGTATTTCTTGCCTTTCAATATCCAGTTGAAATTCCAGGTGTAAGCAATACCAATTTCTTAAAAACTGCCATCAATGAAAAAAGAAAATACCATGGATTAGAACCTATGGAAGCAACTGATTTCTTAAAAATGATGCGTGAGAAAATGGAATTGGTGGAAATGGATAAATCATTGACATCACGTTCATTGAATGAAGGTTTCAGCGGTGGAGAAAAGAAACGTAATGAGATTTTTCAAATGGCTATGTTGGAGCCAAAATTAGGCATCTTAGATGAAACGGATTCTGGTTTGGATATTGATGCATTAAGATTGGTTTCAAATGGTGTGAACAAATTAAGAAGCAAAGAAAATTCATTCATTGTAATCACTCATTACCAAAGATTATTGGATTATATCGTTCCTGATTTTGTGCATGTATTGTACAAAGGAAGAATTGTTAAGAGTGGTGATGCAAATCTTGCCAAAGAACTTGAAGTTAAAGGTTACGACTGGATTAAGGCAGAAGTAGAAGCTGCAACAGTTTAATCATTCAAACCCCTAAATATAAAGCCTCGAGCTAATGATGAGTTTATTAGAGAACATTCAACAAGATTTTAGCCGCTACATGCAACAAGCAGAGAGTGGTTCTGATTTTGTTAATATACGTGAAAAAGCATTTAAGGAATTTGAAAAATTGGGTTTTCCAACCACAAAAAATGAGGAATGGAAATATACTAATTTTAAAAAGGTATTCGATTTACCATTACAAAGTACTTGTGCTCCTGTTTCCAATGCAGAAGAACTTTTAAATGCTTCGATATTGAAAAATATCAAAGCCAATAAACTGGTATTTATCAATGGTTGTTTTCATGCAGAGTTGTCATCCATCATAGAAACGGATGCCGAAATTTTAATCTGTAATTTAGCAAAGGCTCGCAAAGAATATCCAGTACAATTCAATGCACATTTTGGCAAATACCTTCCTATTAATAATGAATCATTAAATGCATTGAACACTGCTTTATTGAGTGATGGTGCATTTGTATTTGTTCCTAAAAATAAGAAAGCTGAATTTCCTATTTTTATATTCAATATCAGTGATTCTTCTGAATTGGCTGTATTAGCTCAACCTAGAAACCTCATTGTTGTTGAGAAAAGCGCTTCAGCTCATATTGTTGAATCATTTTATTCTGCAGGTATTTCTGCTTCGTTTTGTAATGCAGTTACTGAAGTATATGTAGATGAAAATGCCCATTTAGAACACTATAAGGTTCAAAGACAAACAGGTGAATCATACCTGAATCATTTCACACAAATATTCCAAGAGGCAAATACCAATATCAACCATGTTACCCTCACCCTCGATGGAAAGATGGTTCGTAATAACCTTCATTTTTATATGAACGGACAAAATTGCAATAGCCTTTTGTATGGTTTATATATCACCGAGAAAGATTCATTTGTAGATAACCACACTCGTGTAGATCATGCCAAGCCAAATTGCTTTAGTGACGAGAAATACAAGGGTGTTTTAAAAGACCATTCAACGGCCGTTTTTAATGGTAAAATCATGGTTCATTTGGATGCACAAAAAACCAATGCATATCAAAGAAACCAAAACATTTTATTAAGTAATGATGCCACTGTGAATACCAAACCACAATTGGAGATTTTTGCTGATGATGTAAAATGTACCCATGGTGCAACAATTGGTCAACTTGATGAAGAGCCTTTATTCTACTTAAGAAGTAGAGGTATTCCTGAAGACGTTGCTAGAAAACTTTTACTCGTTGCTTTTGCTGATGACATTGCAGAGAAAATAAAAATCCCTGAATTGGTTCAGTTATTAGAAGACGAAATTGAAAGAAAATTATAATTCAATTGGTGAATCAAACAGATATCGAAAAAATCAGGCTTCAATTTCCCATTTTACATCAAAAGGTAAATGGTAAGCCCTTGGTGTACTTTGATAATGCAGCCACAACCCAAAAGCCAATTGAGGTTATTCAAGCTTTAGAACATTATTATCATTTTGATAATGCCAATATTCACCGTGCTGCCCACACACTAGCAGCTCGTTCTACAGAAATGTTTGAAGATACGCGTAAAGCGGTTCAGACTTTTATCAATGCCCGTGAAGCTGAAGAATGTATTTTTACCAAGGGAGTTACGGAAAGTATCAATTTGGTAGCACAAACTTGGGCAAGAAAGACTTTGCAAGCAGGGGATGAGGTATTGATTACCACAATGGAACACCATAGTAATATTGTTCCTTGGCAAATGATTTGTGAAGAAAAAGCTGCAATCCTAAAAGTGGTTCCAATTAATGATGCCGGCGAATTATTAATGGATGAATTTGATCGATTGCTTTCTCCTAAAACCAAATTGGTAGCTTGTGTTTGGGTAAGTAATGCTTTGGGTACCATTAATCCAGTTCTTGAAATTATTCAAAAGTCTCATGCTGTTGGAGCCAAAGTTTTATTGGACGGTGCTCAAGCCTGCTCTCACTTAGTTGTAGATGTACAAGCACTCGATTGTGATTTTCTTTGTATGTCGTCGCATAAACTATATGGACCAACAGGTGTAGGAGTTTTATATGGAAAAAGAGAATTATTAGAATGGATGCCACCTTATCAGGGTGGTGGTGAAATGATCAAAGAAGTAAGTTTCGAAAAGACAACTTACAATGAAATCCCTTATAAATTCGAAGCTGGTACTCCTAATATAGGAGATATAATTGCTTTTAAAAAGGCACTTGATTTCGTGAATGGAATCGGAAAAACTAGTATTTCAATTCATGAAAATAACCTATTGAATTACTTCAATGAATTGCTTCTGCATGAAGATTTAAGTGCAATAAAATGTATTGGAACTGCGAAGAATAAAGTATCAGTTCAATCTTTTGTAATTGAAGGTATGCACCATTTTGATGTAGGCATGATGTTAGATGCAAGAGGTATTGCTGTAAGAACTGGGCACCATTGCACCCAACCATTAATGAAACGCTTTGCGCTAGAAGGTACAGTAAGGGCTTCTTTTGCTATTTATAATACCTTGGATGAAGTGAAATCGCTAGCCGATGCACTTGTTCGTTTATGTAAACTCAGATAAGATGAAAACAATAGAAGAGGTTCAAGATGAAATTATAGAGAACTTTTCCTTATTCGAAGGGGATATGGAAAGCACTTTGTTTTACCTCATGGACCTTGGGAAGAAACTGCCTACTATGGAAGCATCACATCAAACGGATGATTTTATTGTAAAAGGTTGTCAGAGTAAGGTTTGGTTGTATCCACAAAAACTAGAAGGTAAAATTATTTTTGAAGCAGATAGCAATACAGAAATTACCAAAGGACTGGTGAGCTTATTGGTTCAAATATGGAGCAATAGAACACCTGATGAAATACTCAATTCTGAATTGTATTTTATAGAAAAGATTGGAATGAGCAGAATGATTGGTTCTCAAAGAAGTAATGGTTTTGCCAGTATGATTAAACAAATGAAAATGTACGCATTGGCGTATCAGCAATCAAATTAACATGGAAGAAAATACGACAGCATCCAGAAATTTTGTAGATGTTCAAAACGAAGCCATTCACATTTTGCAAACCATCTTCGATCCGGAAATCCCTGTGAATATTTATGAGCTTGGATTGATATATGAGGTGAATGTTTCTCATGAATTGAATATAGAAATCATCATGTCATTAACTTCTCCATTTTGTCCTGCAGCTCAAAGTATGCCAGAGGAAATTAAACAAAAATTGGGCGAGATTAATGGTGTAAAAGAAGTTACTGTAACGGTTACCTTCGATCCACCTTGGAGTCAGGATTTAATGAGTGAATCTGCAAAATTGCAATTGGGTTTTTTATAAAAAAAATCCTCTAATACCTTAATAGCTTTGCGGCTTTGGCCCAAAGAAATTGAATTATTAAATAATCGAATAAAATACACATTCATGCTCAAACCTGTATCTAAATTATTATATGCTCATGAGGTTGATATGGGTGGCATACCTATTCGTCAGCCACTGCCTTCAGCACAGGTAGAAATGATTGACCCTTTTTTATTGATACACCATCACGCTTCAGAAATTAAGGCCAATTCATCACCATTTCAAGTAGGTGTTGGCCCACATCCACATAGAGGTTTTTCACCAGTTACCTTTATTTATGAGGGTGAAGTGAATCACCGAGATTCAAGAGGGAATAATGCCATTGTTTCTAAAGGTGGTGTGCAATGGATGAATGCTGGTATGGGTATTATTCACAGCGAAAGACCTTCTCCTGAATTAGCAAAAAATGGTGGTAAGCAAGAAATCATTCAGTTATGGATTAATACACCGGCAGCTCATAAAATGGATCAACCTGCTTATTATTCATTGAATCATTCAGATATACCAAAATTAAACTCTGATGGTGTTGAAATTGATGTTGTAGCAGGCGAATACAAAGGGCTTAAAGGATTTGACCAAACATTTAGTCAGATGTTAATTCTGAACATCAGAATGGAAAAAGATGCCGAAATCCTGATTGATGTCCCAGAAAATTTCAATACCTGTTTGTATAATTTTGATGGAAATATTCTCGATGAAGGATTTGGTTTAATTGAACCTAAATACCTTGTTTTATACAAAAATGAGGGCAAGCAAATTCAACTTAAAGCTACTGATAAAACACGTATTTTGTTTCTTTCTGGAGAACCCATTAATGAACCTGTTGTTTCTTATGGTCCCTTTGTTTTAAACAATGAAACCCAAATCATGCAAGCCATGCGCGATTACCAAATGGGAAAAATGGGCATGTTGATAGAGGAGTAATTTCTATTTTTCAATCCTTATCCTGCAATCAACTGCGGTTAATTGATTCATATTTCCCATCAAAGGATTGATGTCCATTTCTTCGATTTCTGGTGCTACTTCTAATAAGGCTGATATTTTCATTAATGTTTCAATAAACATCTCTTCATTCAATCCTTCTTTGCCTCTAGTGCCTTGAATAATTGGATATGACTTCAATCTTTGAATCATATGTCTACATTCATCTCTACTTAGTTTTCCTAATCCTGCTGAAATGTCTTTGAAAACTTCAATGAATATTCCACCTAATCCACAAAGGATTAAATGACCAAATTTACCTTCCTTTTTGGCTCCTATAAACACTTCAATGCCTTTGCTCATTTGCTGTATTAATACAGCTTTTGCTTCTTCAATCTGCATCAATTCATCATATGCTAATTCTGCTTGTATTAGGTTTTGAATGTTTAGTTTTACTCCTCCCGATTCTGATTTATGCAAGGGTCCCACTACTTTCATGACTAATGGAAATCCTATTTGATTTAAGCCTATTTCTAATGCAGATTTGTCTTTTATTTCTAATTGTTCTGCCACTTCAATCCCTACTGCTTTTAATAAACTTTCACAAGATTGATTACTAATATACCCATTGCTCTCTTGCTCAATAATCGTTCTGATTTTTTGTTTATTGATTGTTATAGAATCTTCAATTATTGCAGGTTTAGGTGTTCTGTAAACTCTCGATAATACATAACCAAAACTTACTTCGTCTCTAAAGTTGATGCGACCTTGTGATTGAAAATGACTTACTTCTTCTGCTGCTTGTATCACAGAGGGTAGGATGGGGAAGATCGGCTTTTTACAAGTATTCATTTTATGATGTAATACTTCATAAACATTATTTACATTCCACATTCCTGTTGTACCAAATACCACTATCGACGCGTCTATTTCATCAAAGTCTTGGTCAATGCTATCTAAAATGATTCCCAATTGTTCCGCTGTTCCTGTAGCTAAAAAGTCGATGGGATTTGATACCGAAGAGCCATGAAACAATTTGCTTAACAAAACTCCAGTTTTGGGGCCTTCTAGTTTAGGAACTTTCATTCCTCCTTTGGTTAATATATCTGTTAACATCACACCAGGTCCACCTGCATGGGTTATAATCGCTAAGTTTTTTCCCATCAATGGTTTATGCATAAAAATCCCTGCAACGTAAACCAATTCTAATCGACTATAACACCTAACAATACCAGCTTTTCTGAATAAAGCCGAAACAGCCATATCTGAACCTGCTAAGGAGCCTGTATGAGAGGAAACAGCTCTAGAACCAGCATCGGTAGAGCCAGCTTTGATGGCTGCTATTCTACAACCTTTTAATACTAAACTTCTAGCATGTTTGAGGAATTTTTCAGGATTTGAAATTTCCTCCATGTACAATAGTTTAATTGGAGAACTTTTGCCTTCTTGATATGTTTCGTCCCAATATTCAAGAATTTCTTCGATACCAATTTGGGAGCTATTTCCAACTGAAAAGATATTGGAGAAACTAATTCCTCTTGCGATAGCTTGTTCTAATATAAATACCATGGTAGCCCCAGATGCTGATACACATTCACATCCCAATGGATTAAAATGAGGTATGGGTCCTGCAAAAACTCCTTTATAGGTTGCTGTAATCAATCCAATACAATTGGGGCCAATTAGGGTGCCACCCGTTTTTTGTATCCTATCAACAATTCTTCTTTCAAGTGCTTTTCCTTCTTCTCCAATTTCTCCAAATCCAGAGGAGAATATGATATAGGCTTTGCAAGCTTTTTCATTTGCTAATACTTGAACAACCTGTTCAACCTGATGAGATGCTATGGCAATAAATGCTAAATCAATAAGTGGTAAATCTTCACAAATAGAATAGGATTTTACACCTTGTACGTTTCTTTCTTTGGGATTTACAACTAATAAATCGCCTCTATATTTCCCATCAATAAGGTTCTTTAATACCTTGCCTCCTGGTTTTCCAATATCATTTGAAGCACCAATTACAACTATACTTTTAGGGTTTAATAATGCCTGATTCATCATCCAGCAAAATAGCCTCGTATATCAACTTAAAAATTGATATGCGTCATGAATTGTTTGATGGTTGTTATGGATGAATACTTATCTTAAAATACTTACTGAACCATGTCTGCTGCGCTCGGTACCTTTTTTATTGGCATAGTTGACTATATAAAAATAAGCATCCTCTGTACAATCTTTCCCATCTGTTTTGCCATCCCATCCTTCATCTATATCACCTGATTCATAAACCAATTGGCCCCATTGATTATAGATGGAAATATGAAAATTCTTGATGCCTAAATAACTAATTAAGAATCGGTCATTTGTACCATCATTATTTGGAGTAAAAACATTGGGAAAATAAACATACTCCTGTGATTCAATTTCTAAGTTTAAATAAGCAGTGTCTACACAACCCAATGCATTTTCAACAATCAAATAAACCGGATAAAAATTGTCTTTTAAATAAACATGAGTAGGATCTTTTTCATTCGAATTACTTCCGTCACCTAAACTCCAATCATAAGAAATTACTGGCGTGCCTGTATAAGTAAAGTGAACAGTATCAAATACAATGTTTCTTAATGAATTTGTTTGAAATGAAGCTTGTGGTCGAGATAATACCCGAATGGTATGTGAGCTACTATCTGCGCAATAACCAGTTCCAACTACATATTTAATTGGATAAATTCCCGCACTGATAGGATCAAAAGAGTTATTTAAAACATAGGAGCCAAAATAAATTCCATTGTTTGAAGTGGCATTAAAAAAAACGGGTGCATCTCCTTCACAAAGTAAGGTGTCGGGTATTGAGAATGAGGGGTCACCCGAATCTTCAACAAATAATTGCTTCCACGTTGAGTCATAACAAGCTCCATTATTCATTACATAACTAATGGTATAATTTCCAGGAGTGTTAGGTTTAAATTGATTCGAAACTATTGTGGCTCCATAAAATTGTCCACCATTATTCAAAGGAATGATTTGGATACTTTCTCCTTTACAAATGAGTGTATCACTCAAAGTAAAGCTTGCATCAACCAATGGTTTTACCTCAATAAATTGAACCATCGAATCGGAACAACCATTTAAGCTAATGGTATAACTGATGCGATACTTACCTGCTATGGGAGGAATGGTGAAAATATTTCCATTTACATAAGGATTATTAAACACTCCTTTATCAGAATTAGGATTTAAATCTATGGCACTTGCATTGATACAAACTAATGTGTCTGATGGCTCAAAAATGGCTATGGGTGGATCTGTAAACCAAACATTGATACTGTCGTAAGGTGTGCCGCAACTTGATGTTTGTGTGATTTTAAACCAGATTCTACCCGTGTCTAAAATAGAAGGGGTATAAGTAATTTGAAAAGAATTAATTGAGCTAAAACTTCCTTTACCATTGCTACTCCAAGTAACAGGATTGTTGCTATTACTGCTGCTGTTGAGGTTCAATTGATTCTTCCTGCAAAATACAGAATCGCTTAGGTCTTGTATATTGATAATGATATCAGGTAAGTTGACAATAAATAGAACAGAATCTAATTTTTGAGTATTACAGTTTCCATAAGCTTTTAAATATAGTTTAACAGCGCCACTAAAGCCTGGATTGATTTTAAATACCGTATTGATATTAGTTGAATCAATAAAATGTCCACTAAGTCTATTGGCAGGATACCAATAAAAACAATTGGTTCCAGATATATTACCCATCAATGGAACTAAATCGCCAGTACAATAATAAGGGCTCACAATACCTGCATCTGCTGATAAAGGTATTTGAGGGATTTTACATCCATAGTTGACATAAGTAGGAATACCATTAAAGGTAAAATTCACTGTTGAACCATTGCCACCGCCCACATTACCACTTGCATTTACAAGGAATGATCTGTTGTAGGTCGCAGTATCAGAACAAGTAGAAGTTCCTATTATAAATGTTCTTGTAGCCGAAGTTCCATAATTATTAAAATGACCTGTTGTATAGGTTTGATTGTTTTGTAAGGCAACATATAAGGTGTCTGTAAGACCTGAAAAATCTTGTGCATTGGCATCAAACAAGGTGCTAGTAATAATCATAAAGTGTGCGTAAGCAGGTATGATATCACCTGGATTGAGCATGAATACCCTACCACAATTTCCTGCGGCTATAATTTTGCTATTGATGCTATTCATTTTAGCAATATTGCTAGCATTATAACTAGCCCATCCTTGCCAAGGATTTGCTGATGTCCAAACAATATTGGTAAGTGAATTAAGCGGAATGGGATTAGGTCCTATTCTTATCCTAACCATTTCATCCAATCCTTCATTATTGGTGCAGGCATCAACCAATTCACTTTCTATTTCTAAACATTTTGTAGGAAGGAAGGTGGATGAATTAGCACAATTCTGGGATAACAATTTTGTATGAAACAAAATTTGTATCAGAAGGAATATGGCTAATAATTTTCGCATTGATTTGATGAAACGAATTTAACCTAATTCTCGCTAAGTCTGATGAAATGCGGCAAATGGAAATTTATTTGAGGTAAAGCCTTTAATGGTAAAAATTTGAATTTAACTTTTAAATATCTGAAATATGTTGAATGAGTAATGATGATGCTCATCCACTCTTTAAAAAATATATAGCCAAATCCATCATTACTTTATTTTATTATTTAAATCAGCATGTCCTAGTCTATTTAAATCTGAAATATTTTTTATAATTTGCTTGGATAGAATGATGATAGAAATGGAAGCTTCTTAATTTTTGCATTGTTCCTTTTAATTAAAAAGATGTTATGTCTAAAAATTTAAGTGATTTATCGGGTAGAAAGGGCTTGTCTAAGAACTTATTCGAAGAATTGGGAAAAGCTGCTGCTCAATCTGGAACACCCGATAAAGATACAATGGAAAGCTTGGCTTTAGAATTTAAAATGGGTCAGGCCAATATATATGGTACCAGCACATTTTACGATTTTCTTCGACCAGAAAACCAAGGTAAAAAGGTATATGTATGTAATGGGAGTTCTTGTTTAAGTGCTGGAAAACAGAACTTGGTGCATCAAAAATTACATCAGCAATTTGAAAAGGAAGAGATAGGGGAAATGTGCTGTTTGGGTCGTTGTCATGAAAATGCGGCTTTTCATTATCATGGAAAAAACTATTCAGGAAATGCAATAGATTCATTAGAAGATATTGTTAAAAATAAAGTCCAAATAGAAGATCAATATTTTGTGGGTCTGCATGGAACGCCTGTTTTAACTGAAGCTTTCACAGGTATCAGTGATTATTATGATATCCTAAAAGAGGTATTAGCTGCAAGTCCTGAGGCGCATTTAGAGACCTTAAAAGTTTCTGGATTAAGAGGACGTGGTGGTGCTGGTTTTCCTATTTCATTCAAATTAGAGTCAGCAAAAAATACACCTTCACAAACCAAATTCATTGTTTGTAATGCCGATGAAGGGGATCCGGGTGCTTATTCCGATAGATACCTATTAGAACAAAGACCCCATTCCGTTTTATTGGGTATGATGATTGCAGGATATATCATGGGAGCAGATACAGGTGTATTATACATCCGTGCCGAATATCCAGAAGCAATTTCCATTACACAAAAGGCTATTGATGATATCAGAGAATTGGGTTATTTAGGTGATTTTATTTTTGGAACTTCTTTCAGTTTTAATTTTAAAATCATTCGTGCCCAAGGTGCATATATCTGTGGTGAAGAAACGGCTTTATTATCTTCTATCGAAGGGCAACGACCTGAGGTGAGGGTACGTCCGCCTTATCCAACCCAGCAAGGTTTGTTTAATCAACCAACTGTAGTTAATAATGTGGAAACTTTGGCTTGTATTCCATTTGTAATTCGAAAGGGTGGACAAGCTTTTGCAGCTATAGGAAAAGGTCGCTCAACAGGAACCAAACTTGTTTCTTTAGATGGTTATTTCAATCGCCCAGGAATTTATGAGGTAGATATGGGTACACCATTGTCTGTGCTGATAAACGATTTGGGACTTGGATTTAAAGAACCTATCAAGGCTTTGCATATTGGAGGTCCTTTGGGTGGATTGGTTCCTATTCATAAAATAAATGAGTTAAGTATTGATTTTGAATCTTTCAGTCAGAATGGCTTTTTATTAGGTCATGCATCTATTGTTTGTCTGCCTGAATCATATCCTATAATTGAATACATCCGACATTTGTTTCAGTTTACTGCACATGAAAGTTGTGGTAAGTGTTTTCCATGTAGGTTGGGTTCAACACGCGGATTTGAACTAATTGACAAAGCCATGAAGGAAGATTATAAAATAGATATGGTTTTGTTTGAAGATCTTATTAATACCATGGAGATGGCTTCTTTATGCGCCTTGGGTGGTGGATTGCCATTGCCTATAAAGAATGCTTTGATGTATTTTGAACCAGAATTGAAACCATATTTTAATAAGTAAAATGAATAGCAGATTCATCCTTGTTTTCGTCTTGATGCTTCCCTTTGGCTTATTAGCACAACAAGCTAATCAGGAAATAAAACATTTGAATGAAGTGCTGAACAACAACGATTCATTGGTGAGTTTTTCTATCAGTTTTCCTCAACATCAATCTAAAAGTTACTCTTTGAATTATTTGAAGAAATTGGCAGTTAGTAATCAACTTACCATGCCTTCAAATTTAAAAAACCAAGAGCAATATGTTGAGGGTGATGTGGTTTCACCCGACAGCCCTGGTGAAAGGGAGGAATTTGAATTGTTTATGGCTCAAGTACATTCCAAGGGCCCATTTACTTTGCATATTGGAAATGAAATATTCCATGTAGAGGCTAATTTAGATAATGGTTATGTTTTTAGCATCGATTATATCAATCCCAAAAACAA
>JBMLPO010000382.1:0-5122 GCA_049242065.1 Bacteroidia bacterium | reverse complement strand
TTCATTTCCTCAGGAATATCAGCAGTTAAAGCATCTAAGAAAGTAATGATTGAATTCACTTCTGCATCTGTTAAATCTTTGTTCAACTGTGCTTTTCCCATTACTTTAATCGCTTTTGATAAATCAGCAACCGAACCATCGTGGAAATAAGGAGCAGTTTTGGTGATGTTTCTCAAAGAAGGAACTTTGAATACATCTTTATCAGACTCACTTTTTGTTAGAGCCATTTTGCCTAAATCTTTAGGGCTACTTCCTGTTAATGCATGGTAATCGTTGATTAAACCAAACTTCATAAACTGAGTTCCACCTAATAAGGCACCATTGTGACAAGCAGTACATCCTGAATTGATGAAGGTAGTCATACCCGCTTTTTCTTCTTTTGATAAGGCTTCAGTATTGCCTTTTAAATACTCATCAAATTTAGATGGAGTAATGAGTTTTCTTTCGAAAGCAGCAATAGCTTTGGTCATGTTATCATAAGTAATCGCTTCCTTATCGTTGGGAAAGGCAGCTTTGAATGCAGTTTGATATCCTTCCACTTTTGATAATTTATCTACGCAAAACTTTTTATCAGGAAGAGCCATTTCAACCGGATTTAAAACTGGACCTCCCGCTTGTTCTTCTACATCTTTCGCTCTTCCATCCCAGAATTGAGCTATGTGTAAAGCTGCATTCAATACAGTTGGTGAATTTCTATCACCATTCTTACCTGCATCACCAGGAGAAGTAGGCTTGTTATCTACTCCGAAAGTGGCTAAATTATGGCAAGAATTACAGCTATTGTTACCAGTCTTCGATAAACGGGAATCGAAATACAACATCCTACCTAGTTTTACTTTCTCCTCACTGATTGGATTTTCAGGATTTTCAGCAACTGTTGGTAGAGTTTTAAAAACACCTTGAGCCTGAGCCAATAAATCTTGTTCAGCTTTTGCCTCTTCAGCACTCATTTCTGCTTTACTAGAATTGTCGCTTGAGCATGAGTACCATACTGATGCAGCAACAAAACCTCCTAAAATTAAATACTTCTTCATACTAATTACATTTACTCTTTAGATAAGTAAAACAATCAAAACGACTTTTGTTTGATTTTGGTAAAGTTTTTATGTCGATTAAAGAATTATTCCTATTCTTTTACAAAAATCATCAATGATTTGGCTTCTAAAGCTGGTGCTACACCAGTAGAGTTCATCACCAATTTATTTAAATCACCCAATAATTCTTTGTTAGTTGATAGTTTCAATTTCCATCCTTTATCCATTGGCAATCCTGAGAATAAATTCACTTTAGTATCGGCATTGATAATCACCAAAACTTTTTCATCAATGATATAAGCCAATTGAGCTGGATTAGAAAAATTGAAAAACTGAATATTCGGTTTTTTATCAGAAACTTGAAATGATGGCAATTGAAATAAAACCTCTTTTCTGAAATTCATCATACTGGTCCAGAAATCTTTCATGCCTTTGAAGTCAGAATTTCCATAAGGTTTCACTGGATCTTTTGAATTTCCTTTTCCAATATTGTCCCAAATAAATTGATTGGCAGTTCTTACATTATAAGTATCTCGTTTGCCATGGAAGTACAATTTTCCTGATGGAATTTCTTTTTCAACTTCCTTTAAAGGAGCCAATCCTTTGCTTCTCATGAACTCTGAACCACCATGTAATACAAGCGGACCAGGTGTAGTAAATAACAAAGCAGCTGCAATTTTATATGCACCTTCATCAACTCCAAATCTACCATCCCAATTGGTTAAGGCGAATTGATCTGATAAGGCAAAATTATCATGAATATCTAAGTAGTTGATGGCACTGTTGATGTTTTTCTGAGTTGGGAATCCGCAGCTCAATCCTTTTTTTACATCATTAATTAATTCGAAATTTCCACCAGCCCAGCCACGGTCTTTTGAAGGATCTTTTAATTCGAAAACCGGACCTTTATAGGTATTTCTTGTATCATCATTAAAATAACAAATAGGAGCATCTTCTTTATACCAATGCCAATCTGGATTGTTGTTATAAGCAGGATCATTGCTATCAATCCAAGGTTCACCATAAATAATAATGTCTTTTGGTAAAGCTGCTTTTAAAGCCAATAATGTTTGTTGATCTGTTTGTCCTGCTAAATCAATTCTAAAACCATCTATACCAAATTCTTCAATGAAATGTTTGCATTGGTCGATAATCCATCTTTGCACCATGTAGCGGTTTTCACTTTTGGTTTCATTGCCGTAAGCCCCAATATGTTCTAGGTTTTTGGTTCTGTAATAATATTGTTTATCTAAGGCATTAAAATGAAATAGGTAATCTCTACCATCCATATTTTCTGCTGTATGATTAAATACAAAATCTACTATCACAGACATTCCCGCATTGTGAAAACTTTGCACCAAATCTCTGAATTGTTCACGCTCTGCTCCTTCTTTGGTATTCTTTTGACGATAGCGTGTTTCAATAGCAAAACTATGTGATGTTCTATAACCCCAATCATAGTTTTCTTTGGCAACACCTTGTTCAATCATATAAGGATCATTTGCAAATGCCTTTTCCCATTCATCTTTTGGCCAATGTAACATTTCTTGAACTGGCATTAAATGAACGGTATTGATGCCTAATGTTTTTAAGTAATCAAATCCAATGGCTTCTCCCCTCGTATTTTTTAAACCACTCATGTGCATGGCGGGAATGGTACCTTTCATTTCTTCAGGAACAGGAAGTAAATCGGTGAAGTCTTGCACATGTACTTCATAAGCCATCACTTGTTCCATAGGAGGACGGCCGCCTTTAACTGGTCCAGCAGGAATTGTTTTCTTAGCCACCATACATTTACCAAAACTATCATCACTCACTCTTGCATATGGATCGCTGATATGAACAGGATGTGTTTCAAAAAACGAATTGCCTGGATCTTTGAATCCATGAACAGTAAAATCGTACCAAATGCCTTCTAAATTTGAAGGAATAGTAGCCTCCCAGACGCCATTGGCATCAACCTTCATTCCTAAAACTGAATAAGGTGTTTTATCATTTTTACCTTTGTATAAATAGAGATTAACCTTGGTAGCTCTTGGAGAAAAGATTCTGAAACTAGTAGTTTTACCATCAGCGCTAATATTTGCACCCAACTCCTTATCGCTTTTTAATTTGGCGAACCATGGCTCAAAACTCAATAATGTTTTTAATTTGAGTTTCGTATGTGTTAAATAATATACCCTTCTTTTATCGATTGTGCCAACTGGTGTAATGGTAAAATGGTGATGGATTTGATTACCATTTTGAGATTTCTCTACCACAAAATTTGAAATCGACTTCAATGGGATTTTTTTTCCTTTCGCATCGGTTAATATGAAATCAACCAACCTAGTAACCGCATTTTTGCCTTGAGTAAGACCTTTCACCCAAACATCAATGGCAGTATTTGATTCAATTCCAGCTTCTAAACTCAAAGGCTGAACACCTTTCATATAAACCAAATTACCTCCATCTGCATTCGTAGCAGCAGTAGGTGGATCTAGCCATTTGCCTTCATTCACTCTGTATTTAAAACTGGAGCCCGGTTTCACTTTATCAAACTCTTTATTATTGATGCCTAATTGCCAAATTCCATTTCCAATGTTTTGAAGCATCCAGATTCTGTTATCCATGTTCTGATCCCAATTTCTAAAAGAACCAGTAACACTTACATTCTTTACATCACTCAATCCATAAAATTGCTCTGAGAAAACAAAGTATAAACTATCGCCTTTTTGTTGATGACCCTGTTTAATATCTTCAATTGCGAACTGAGCGCTTGCTTGAAAACCATTGATGAGTAAAAATAAGATTAAAAGTCGGTTAAATTTCTTTGAAAATCCCTTTGGCATAAGGTTTGGTTTATTAGTAATATGAATAAATACTTTGAAATGCTTAATAATCCGCAAAATAAGGAAAATGAGGCATTGGGAGTATATAGAGTAATGTATTAATGTGTCAAAATAAGAAAAAATGGAATCATTTTGGGAAATAAGGATACTCTTGGTTGAGACCAATGAGAGTGTGATTCGGATAGTTGAAAAAACACTGTCTGAGAGTAGGCTGAAACATTTTTTACGTTGGGTTAGGACTCCCCAAGATCTTGAATTTGAGTTACAATTCAACCCGCCTGATTTAATATTAAGCGGACGTAATATGGGTTTATTCTCTGCGATTGAAGTTTTGGCTTTGAATGAAAAATACCAAAACAAAGCGCCTTGTATAGTGATAACCACAGAAAGAAATATGGAATTTGATACCCATCTTGCACTGAATGGGGTGTATGAAATTTTCACGCAATTCGAGATCAAACAAATGATCAAAGAAATTGGATTCCTAAAAGATCAATTACATTCACAAAAAATCACTGCATAACACCGCGATTCATCGCTGCCCACGTACCACTGCGATTCATCGCAGTGATATATAATACGAAACACTACCGCGATTCATCGCTGCCCGCGCACCACTGCGATTCATCGCAGTGATATATAATACGAAACACTACCGCGATTCATCGCGGTGTAAAAAAAAATCCCTATCTTGATTAAACCATTCATCGGTTTGTATATCCAATAACCGATTATCACCATGGAAATAAATCAGGAACAAGAAATCGTACTTCTCAATAAATTCAGGGACATAAAAACCCGTGAATTGGCTTTTGCTGAAATCCTGCAATTGTACCAGAAACGTGTTTATTGGCATATCAGAAGGATAGTCATTAGTCATGATGATACAGACGATATCCTCCAAAATACCTTCATAAAAGTTTGGGAGAAATTGGCTGATTTTAGAGGGGAAAGCCGCTTATACACTTGGCTATTTCGTGTTGCCACAAACGAAGCACTTTTATTTCTTCAGCGAAAAAAAACCAACTTAAATATTAGTATGGAAGAGGTGCAGGAGCAATTATCCGAAACCTTAAAAACAGGTTCCTATTTTAATGGAAATCGTGCTGAATTAATTTTGCAAGAGGCCATTCTTCATTTACCCGAAAAACAAAGACTCGTATTCAATATGAAATATTATGAGGAATTAAAATATGAGGAAATGGAGGAAATTCTTGGGACCTCAGTGGGCGCTATAAAAGCTTCCTATCACCATGC
>JBMLPO010000381.1:0-9351 GCA_049242065.1 Bacteroidia bacterium | reverse complement strand
TATTTTGAATTTGATAGAGTTGGTATCTTTATTGTTGACTAAGATGGCAGTTGGTGCAGTGCTATCTGCAGCAATTGTATAATTCCCAAATGAGCCGATGCTTCCTTTTACCCAATTGTGCTGAAAAGTTCCTCCCGCATAATTGAGTTTGCCTGCTTTGTTTACGCTGGCTAAACACAAATATTTACCATCACTAAATGAAAAATCTTTCACTTCAATTTCAAGGTGTATAGGTTGATGTAATGGCGTTAAATTTTGATGCACTTTGTATACTGGAGCAAAAGTCATTTTCACTGGTTCAGTTTTATAACAATCCAAATAAATAGTATCGTAAAATGCGCCGATATCTGATTCTAATTTAAAACCTGGGAATTGAAATTTGTTTTTTACAGATGGACGCCAAAGTGGTTTTCCTTTGATACTTTCATTATACTTTTCTTTTTCAGGATTGGCAATTTCTTCTGATGTTCTAATATACAATTGCACATAGGAATAATTGTCGTTGATATCACCCAAATAAATAATGATTGAATCCAATTGATTGGGATGAAAATACAATTTACCTTTTTGTTTATTGGTTTCAATCATACTAAAGTTATTGCCATCATCCTTAAAGCATTTTTGTATTCTTTGTGAGTTGATTTTATACCATGGGTAGTCGATGTGTTGATTGATGTATTTACTTTCACTAAAAGCAAATCGTTTCAATTTAAATCCAAATATTTTTTTATTACGGTAAATCAATCCATAATCATATAAGCCTTTTTCATCTCTGGTTTGATGAATATAATCATATGCTGCAATACCTATTCCATATTGTTCTGGCATGAGGTTTATTGTATCCTCATATACCAAAATTTGCTGGTAAAGTGGTACACTATCTCTTTTAATTAATTTCTTTTGCTGAATAGCAATTCGCTTATGTAATAACAATCCTTCTGGAACAAATTGATAAAAATGTACCTGTGATAAAAAGGGCTTGATACTATCTATTGGCAACATGCCAAACAAACCTGGATTCCAGATTTCTTCAGTTTTTGTTTCTCTGATTTCAAAGTGTAAATGTGGTCCTGTTGAGCCTCCACTATTCCCAGATAGTCCAATAGTATCGCCTTTTTTTACCCAGATAATTGCTTGTTTAAAAACAGTATCAAAAGCGAATTTTTGTTGTTTGTATTGGTATTGTTTAATCCAATCGGCAATAGCTCCTTTGTAACATTGTAGGTGGCCATATACTGTTGTAAATCCATTGGGGTGATCAATATAAATTGCTTTGCCATATCCATTAGATGCAATTTTAATTCTAGATATATAACCATCAGCCACGGCATATACCGGCAAGCCCTCTTTTTCTTGTGTTTTTAAGTCAACTCCACTATGGAAATGATTGTCTCTTAATCCTCCAAACGGAGAAACAAAATGAGGTAGTGAATCCATTGGGTACCTGAAATAAGGTTTGTAATCTCCCTGCGCTTTTAATTGAAAAGTAATTAGCACAAGAATAAATACAATTAGATGAACAGGCTTCAAAAGCATGTGGAATAATGGCTTCAGTATAGGCATTATTTTACTTCGCAATGCAAGAGTTTTTTGTCACCAATAAATCCTTCAAGCACATCTCCAATTTTCACAGGTCCAACACCTGCGGGAGTACCTGTATAAATTAAATCACCTACTTTTAAAGTGAAGTATTGAGAAACGAAACTTACTATCTGATTCATATTAAAAATCATGTCATCAGAATTACCCATTTGAACGCATTCTCTATTCTTCAATAATTTGAACTGAATAGATGTTGGCAATTCTTCTTTTTTGATAAACTCACCAATAGGCGCAGATCCATCAAATGCTTTAGCGAGTTCCCATGGTAATCCTTTGGACTTAAGTTGAGATTGAATATCTCTTGCAGTGAAGTCAATTCCAAATCCTATTTCCTGATAATAATTGGAAGCAAATTTCTCTTGAATTTTTTTGCCCATTTTGCTGATTTTAATTACTAATTCAGCTTCATGATGGACGTCTTGACTAAAATCCGGTAAATAAAATGCATCACCATTTCTCAAGAGTGCTGTATCGGGTTTGCTGAATATAACAGGATTTTCTGGAACTGCATTTCCTAGTTCTTTTGCATGTTCACTGTAGTTTCTTCCTACGCAAAAAATTCTCATGTAATAGGGTGATTTTACAATTCCCTGTATCCTTTATAGATACAGGGAATTTATTAATTAGATTGATTTAATTCTGATTTCACAAATTTCATCAATTCATGAATATATTCTGATTTGAAATTAAATTCGATTCCTGCAGTTTGATAGATTTCTGAAATGGTTTTTGAATAACCTAAACTCAAGGCAGCTTTATATTGCTCAATTGTTTTTGATTTATTACTTAAGTAGTTTCTCCAAACTGCCAATGCACCTAGTTGAGCCATTCCATATTCGATATAATAAAATGGAACTTCAAATAAATGTAATTGCTTTTGCCAGGCTATACTTCTAAAATGTTCAAAGCCTGTCCAGTCAACCATCCCTGTTCCAAATTCATCACTTAATTGAATCCAATACTGTTTTCTTTCTGCAGCAGTATGGTTTGGATGTGTATATATCCAATGTTGGAATTTATCAATAGTAGCAATCCATGGAAGAATTTTAATGATACCTTCTAAATGTTCTTCTTTGGCTCTATTGAAATCTTCTTGATTAGGATAAAATTCATCTTGTCCTTCATAGCTTAATAATTCCATGCTCATACTAGCAAGTTCTGCTACTTCACTAGGGCAATTTTTAAATGCAGCAAGTTCAAGGTCTTTGCTTAAGAAAGAATGAACGGCATGTCCTCCTTCATGTACCATGGTTTCTACGTCGCGAGTGCTACTAGCCGCATTCATAAATATAAAAGGTACACTTGTTTCTGCCATTGGATAATTGTAACCACCAGGTGCTTTTCCCTTTCTGCTCTCTAAATCTAACCTGTCCATATCATCCATGGTTTGAATACACCAAGCAAAATAATCATCAACCTTTTTAAAGCACCTGATTGTTTTCTCTAATAGATCAGCTCCACTAGTGAATGGTTCCAAAGCAGGTCTGTTTTTAGTATCTACTTCAGTGTCCCAAGGTTTCAAAGAATGGCCCAGTTCAGCTATTCGTTTTTCATTGAATTCTTTCACTAAAGGAATGACTTCATTTTGAATGGCCTCATGGAAAGCAAAACAATCTTCAGGGGTATAATCAAATCGTCCTAATTCAGCAAATTTATAATCTCTGTAGTTGGCAAAACCTGAATTCACCGCAATCTGATGCCTGAGGCCTATGAGTTTATCAAACAATTGATCTAGTTCATCAGCATGAGCAAATCGCTTTTCTTGAATGGCTTTGAAGGCACTTTCACGAATCGCTCTATCTGGATTTTTTAAGTAGTTTGATGCTTGTTGTAAGGTCAATTCTTTGCCATCCATTTCAATGGTCATACTGCCTACTATTGAACCATATTTTTGAGACTCTGTAGCAATCTCTGCCATGATTGCTACATTCTCTTCTCTGAAAATTTCAATTTCTTTTTTAATCGATCTTAAATAAACAAAATACTTTTGTTCATCTATTTGATGAATGAATTCGCTATTAATTAATTTCTTGTTTAATGCATCACTATAAGGTGCAATTTGTGGTTCTATTTCATTCACAAAAAATAGGTATGCTTCTTCTAATTCTTTTGAAGTTGTATCGCAGGTCATTTTAACATACCTCCACGCTAAATCTTCACTTAAAAAGGCATCTAGTTCGCTTCGGTCTTTTAACCAATTTTCTAAATCATCAACTGATTGTATAGAGCGATTCAATAAATTTTCAAAATAAGGTTGAATGATGTCCCAAGCACTTACTTTAATTTTATCGGGTAAAAAACGACGTTTAATAATGGTTATCATATGAGTTGAATTATACTCAAATGTAAAAGCTTCTTTCAGATTCTTCATGTATGTTCAAAAGATTTTTTATCAATCTTTTTACAAAGTCATTTTCGCATTTTATTGAGATAAGTCATTTTTTTCTATTCCAAGCAGATACACATTTGGGGACCAAACCTAAACCAAAATGTTATTACGTTTCATCAGCGTAATAAAAAATTTAAAACCTAATGAGAACCATAATTGAACCATTTAAAATTAAATCGGTTGAGCCAATTAAAATGACCACCCGTGAAGAACGTCTTCGTTATTTAGAGTTAGCACATTATAATTTGTTTTCTCTTGATTCAGAAAATGTTCTCATTGATTTATTAACAGATAGCGGTACTAGCAGTATGAGTGCTAATCAATGGGCTGCTATCATGAAAGGAGATGAATCCTATGCAGGAAGTCCTTCTTTTCATCGCTTTGAAAAAGCTGTTCAACATTTGATGCCTTTCCGACATATTATTCCAACACACCAAGGAAGGGCAGCAGAGAAAATTTTGTTTTCAGCGATAGGTGGTCCTGGTAAATACATCTTAAATAATACCCATTTCGATACTACACGCGCAAATATTGAATTTTCTGGTGCAATAGGAGTTGACTTGGTGATTGAAGAGGGCAAAAACCCGCAAAGTGAGCACCCATTTAAAGGAAATATGGATATTGTTAAATTGGAGGCATTTATCAAAGAAAAAGGTGCAGATCATATTCCTTTGTGTATGATTACCATAACCAATAATTCAGGTGGTGGTCAACCCGTTTCTATGGATAATATCAAACAAACAAAATATATCTGTATGAAGTACGGTATACCATTGTTTATTGATGCATGTCGTTTTGCTGAGAATGCCTACTTCATTAAAATGCGCGAGCCTGGTTATGAAAATCATAGCATCGAAGCGATTGTTCAAGAAATTTTTTCTTATGCCGATGGATGCACCATGAGTGCCAAAAAAGATGCTTTGGTAAATATTGGTGGTTGGCTTGCTATGAATAATGATGAATGGGCCTTGAATTGTAGGAATTTATTGATTCTTACTGAAGGATTTCCAACTTATGGAGGATTAGCAGGTAGAGATTTAGATGCAATGGCTGTGGGCTTAGAAGAAGTTGTGCATGAAGATTATTTACATTATAGAATTATTTCAACTCAATATTTAGGAGATCATTTAACCAAAGCTGGAATCCCAATCATGAGACCTGTTGGTGGGCATGCTGTTTATATTGATGCAAGAGCCATGTTGCCTCATATCAAACCTTTAGAATACCCAGGTCAATCTTTAGCTTGTGAAATGTATATTCATGCAGGTATTAGAGCCTGTGAAATTGGAACAGTAATGTTTGGTTTACAAGCTGATGGTATAACCGAGGTTCCAGCATCAATGGACCTAGTTAGATTGGCTATTCCTCGCAGAGTTTATACGCAATCTCATATGGATTACGTTATTGAAGCTTTAACAGAAATCAATGAAAATAAAAAATCATTACAAGGAATGAAAATCAATTGGCAGCCTAAACAGTTAAGACATTTTAGTGCTCGATTCAGTTATTTAAATAATGATGAACATAGATTAAAAACCATCATTGATTAGAAATTGGCTATGACAAGTAATTTTTTTTCATATTGATTAGGTAAATGAATAAGATAAAAATTCTTGAATAGTTAAATATAGATACCTTACTTCGGTGGGGTATTTTATTGTAAACTAGCTTGTTTTGACGAATTATTGTCAGGAATTGGCCTTAAATTATCGTATTATTTGGATTGAAATGCACTTACAATTCATCCATATTGCAATACCCTTAGAGTGATTGCCCTCTTTTATATTTTTTAACGTTATTGGTTACAAAATTTATTCCTTAACTAGCAATAGTATAAGGAATAATTTGTTTATAGACCTTTGGGATTTCAAATGGCTAAGGCAATAAACCATTTTCGTATGCAAAGCTTACTAGTTGAACTCTGTTTTTAAGAGCCAGTTTATTCAGCAAGTTCCTGATATAAGTTTCAATGGTTCTTGGTGAAAGATTAAGTTGTTCTGATATTTCTTCTGTTTGAAAACCTTGAGAAAGTAATTTGGTAATCTGATAATCTCTTTCAGTAAAAATAAAAGGAGGATAATCTGAATTTTCTGTTTGGTTTTTTGAAGTGGCTATTTCAATATAACTTTTATCAAAAGCCTCATTTCCGCTGATACAAGCTGCAATGGCAGGTAATAAACAGGATTTACTTTTAGATGAAAATCCATTCGCTTTTAAATGAATTAGTTGTTTAATTAGTGAATCTGAATGATAACTACTAATGACAAGAACCTTTGTTTCAGGATGGAACTGACGAATGGCTGCGAGGGTTTCAAAGCCATCCATGATAGGCATGAATAAATCAAGTAAAACCAAATCTATTTTCTTTCGTCTTAAAATCGATAGAGCTAATTTTCCATTCATAGCTCTTGATGTCAACTTTAAATGAGGTACTGATTTTATTGCTTGTTCAATGAAGTAGGCTTCTGTTGGGGTATCTTCAACTAAGAGTATTTTGACTTGTTTCACAGCTTAATTTTATTCGAAATCGTATGTTTATTTTTGACTTGAATACTTAAAACAAAAAAAACACATAAACCGAAATGTTTATGTGTTTTTTTTATTTTTTACGTAAAATTATTCTGCGTCTTTAGATTTCTTAGCAGCAGTTTTTTTAGCAGCAGTCTTTTTTGCAGGCGTTTTCTTTGGTTTTTCTGTCACCTCTTCAACAGGTTCAGAAGCCACTTCAGTTGCAGGCTCAGCAACTGCTTCGCTTACTTCTTCTTGTTTTCCTAATTTACTAAAATCCAAAACACTTTTGAGTGCATGAAACCAGTTCATTAATTTCTTGATATCACTATCATAAACTCTTTCGCTATCTAATTGAATACATTCAATTAAAAATGTACGAACCTTCTTTAAATCTTCTTTGGCATCAGGACAATTTTTTGATTCATTCAACTTAATAAATACATCAGATAAATGCATATCACCTTCTAAAGTGTAAATTGAAATGTCTTCCAATACAGAAACTTTATCATGAAAGCCTGTTGCGAATTTTCTACCTGTACCTATTGTTTCAACAATTAAACCATTCTTGCTTCTGCCTGTTACATGGTGTAAACCACTCATTCCGGAAATAGCTACAACGTCTTTTAATTCCATTTTTTAAATTTTTAAGGAGGGCAAATGTAGAAAAAAAATAAGAGAGTGGGGGACTTAATAAAAATTATGATAAAATACTTAATTGCCTAAAAAGCAAATGTCTAACTAATTTTAATCTACTTTTTGCGTTATTGAAGACAAAAAAATCGCACAGATTTTCACCCTTTAGTATTGTTTGATATTTTTGCCGCCACTTTGAAAAAAATCTTATTCTTCTGTTTTAGTCTGTTGTTTTGTTTCTCAAACTTCGCACAGCAGGTAATCAATATTGAAACCAAAAGGTATGATGCAAGAGATTCCTCCTGGCATGGAGATATTGAATTGAATTTTAATTATATCCAAAACAGAAATACAGTTATCAACCTAGGTAATAGATTCAATTTAATGTTGAAGAGGGATGTAAATACCTATCTGTTTTTGTCTGAATTAAATTTTTTACAATCCAACAGCAAGAACCTTGATTACTCTGCCTACCAACATTTGAGGTTCAAACGTGAAATCAAACCTTGGTTAAGCGGTGAGGCATTTGCCCAAACTCAATTTAATCAGCAAATCGGTTTGAACTTTAGAGGCTTATTAGGAGCTGGTCCTCGAATTAGAGTTTTTTTTGAGGATAGTATGAAGTTGTTTATAGGTCCCATGTGGATGTACGAGTATGAAAGCACTACCGATGCAGAAGCTAAAAATGTCCATAATCGACTTAGTTTATACCTTTCTTTTTTATATTTCAAAAACAGGAATTTTAATTTTGATGTGGTTGCCTATTACCAACCCGATCTGATTGATTTGAATAATTTTAGACTTTCATCTGAGGCAAAAATTGAAATGCTATTTACAAATAGGTTGAGCTTTAGATTTAGTATTAGTCAGAATTATAATTCCTATCCACCACCAGGAATTCCAAAGAATATTGCCAATATTAGAAATGCATTTGTTTATAGATTTTAGCAAGACAAACTTAACAGATAGGTTATTAGCTTGTTAAGAATAGATGCATGCTTTTATTTATCAGCGTTTTGTTTCTTTTTTCAGCCCAAGATTTTATTCAGATTTGAAGTAAGCGAAAGAGTTGTTTAATCAGTCTTAAAGCCTATTTTTGCCCAAAATCTTGTACTATGGATAGCATTGAAAAATATACACCTAAACACAAAATCAGAGTAGTTACTGCTGCAAGTTTATTTGATGGTCATGATGCGGCTATCAATATCATGCGTAGAATTATTCAGGCCAGTGGAGCAGAGGTGATTCATTTAGGTCATGATAGAAGTGCGGAAGAAGTGGTGAATACCGCTATTCAGGAAGATGCAAATGCCATTGCCATGACCAGCTATCAAGGTGGACATGTTGAGTATTTTAAATACATGCATGATTTGCTCAAAGAAAAAGGATGTGAGCATATTAGAATATTTGGTGGAGGAGGAGGTACTATACTTCCTGAAGAGATTGAAGAATTACATGCCTATGGTATAACTAGATTGTATCATCCTGATGATGGCCGTAGTATGGGTCTACAAGGGATGATCAATGATATGCTTGAAAAATGTGACTTCCCAACTGGTCAAAACTTAAATGGAGAGGCCAAGCATATCAAAGATAAAGATTGGAAATCTATAGCTAGATTGATTTCGGCAGCAGAAAACAATCCTGATGCTTTTGCCAACATGCACAAAACCATTCTTGAGTCTGCTGCTGTTTCTCATGTTCCTGTGCTAGGAATTACTGGTACAGGTGGTGCAGGTAAGTCTTCTTTGGTTGATGAATTGGTTCGTCGTTTTTTGTATGATTTTCAAAATAAAACCATTGGAATTATTTCTGTTGATCCAAGTAAAAGAAAAACTGGTGGTGCATTGTTAGGAGATAGAATTCGCATGAACTCTATTAAAAATAACAGAGTTTATATGCGTTCATTGGCAACACGTCAGAGTAATTTGGCTTTGTCTAAACACGTTAAAGAAGCCGTTGATATTATGAAGGCCGCGGCCTTCGATTTAATTATTCTCGAAACTTCTGGGATTGGTCAAAGTGATACAGAAATCATGGATCATTCAGATGTTGCATTATACGTGATGACTCCAGAATATGGAGCTGCTACGCAACTAGAGAAAATTGATATGCTAGATTTTGCAGATATTATTGCCATCAATAAATTTGATAAGAAAGGTTCATTAGATGCATTAAGAGATGTAAAAAAACAATTTCAACGTAATCATCAGTTG
>JBMLPO010000380.1:2120-6852 GCA_049242065.1 Bacteroidia bacterium | reverse complement strand
TGTATGCAGATTCTGCCATAGTAAATTTGTTTATCAATAAGAATGGAATTGGCAATTATGATATTGTCAAAGAGAATTCATCATCTTCTAAAGCTCACTCTTCTTTTAAATTAGAACTCAATCTTTTGAAATTAAAAAACTCTATTGTTCGATATGAGCAGGAGAGTCCGAATCAATTTTATTCTTTTTATTTTAATGAAACTTCTCTTTCAGGTAATTTCAGTGAAAAGGAATTTGAATTACAAGCGAAAGCAGATGCCACCATTCAAACAGTTAAATTATCAGGCCTTGATTTAATAAAACAAAAGCCATTAGAATTTGATTTGAAGTTTTTTGCTAAACCTACTGATGGTCTCTATCAGATCCAATCTGCAGACATGAAACTAAGTCAATTAAAATTAAAACTAAATGGCAAAGTGCAATTAAAAAGAACCTTTAGTGATTATGATCTCAAGTTTACTGGTGATAAAATCAAAATTCAAGAGTTGATTAGTTTATTGCCCATTCAATTACCTGCAAGTATGAATGAGATGAACAGTGAAGGCTTAGTGTATTTTAAAGGTTCGTATACAGGAAAAGAATCTAAACAAAGTAAACCACTGTTAAAGCTTGATTTTGGTGTAGAAGATGGCGTTTTGTCGAATAAAAGTAATGGCATTGAATTAACTCAAATAAAATTTAAAGGAGGATTTGAAAGTGGTAATAATTTAAATCAATTAGGAAACTTATCTATTACCGATTTAAAAGCTGTCTTTGGTGATGAATTAATATCAGGTGCACTCTCAATAGATTTATCGGAACATTCTATATTAAAGGCTCAATTAAATGGAGCGTTTGATTTAAATAAGTTTCAAAGTATGTTTCAATTTCCTAGTATCAAAGCCATACAAGGAAAGGCTAATTTTAAACTTGATTTAAATGTGCAGCAGGAGAATGGTCTTTGGAATTGGATGAATCCACAAAATAAAGTCCAGTTAGACGTATCAGGTGATGTTTTAGAATTAACTGATTTTGCAAAGCCAATAAAGAACTACCAAGCGGCTATTGAACTGAAGGAGGAGAATATTCAAATCAGACAACTTCAATTACATATTGGTAAAACAGACTTATCGGGTACAGGATTTTTACCCGGATTTTTTGCCAAAGAAAGCTCCAATACATTATTCCTTGAATTAAAATCACAGTCGGATTACCTAGATGCAGAAGATTTAATGATTTATGAACCTAAGGAAAAATCAACTGCGGAAGCCAATCCTCAGGTTTTTCATATTTTACTTCAATCTAAAGCCAATGAATTCAAATACCAACAACTCGTAGCTAAAAATCTTCAAGCAAATGTAGAAATACAACCAGGTTTGGTGAAGATCATTGATTTGAAAATGAATGCATGGGGTGGACAAGTGCAAACAAGCGGAACATTCGACTTTTCTGGAAAGCAATATGTATTAAATGCAGAGCCAAAGTTAAGTGGAGTAAAGGTGAAACAACTATTAAAGGAGTTCAATGATTTTGCTCAGGATGCTATTAAATCAGAACATATTGATGGAACTTTGAATAGCAATTCAAAAGTATTGATGGTTTGGGATGAAAAATTCAATTTTATCAAACCCAAATTTAAGGCAGTTGCTGAATTGAATATGAAGAATGGACAACTCATAAATTATGAGCCTTTGTTTGCGCTTTCTAAGTTTATTGATTTGAATGATTTGAAGAATTTAAAATTCAGTGAAATGAAGAATACACTAGAAATAGCAAATGAAAAATTGATCATTCCTGAAATGGATATCAAAACCAATGCAATTTCTTTGAGTGTTTCAGGTATTCACTCATTTGAGAATTTTTTAGATTATCATTTAAAAATTACACTCAATGAGCTTTTAAACAAAAAGAGAAAGGTAAAAGAAAATGAATTTGGTGAAGAAGCTGAAACAAGCGGTAAAGTAAATTTATTCCTCAGTATTAAAGGTCCTGCCAATAATTTGAAGTTTGCCTATGATAAAAAAGCAGTAAGGGCAAAAATTGCAGAAGACTTGAAAAAAGAGGGGGCTACTATAAAAGAAATTATTAAATCAGAAATAGGATTTAAAAAGGATACTACCATTAAACAAAGTAATAGAAAGGATGGCAACAATGATGAGCTTGAATTTGAACCAGAATAATAGAATTAGATTAATCATTGGTTTATTATTGATCAGTTTGATACCTGTGCAATTATCGGCACAAAGTAATTCCGAATATTCATTTGGGATTAGTTTAACTCCAAGCAGTTCTTATGCATTAATCAACGGTGGTTCATGGACAAACTACCTTGATTCAAGTAATTCAAATCAGGTACTAAAAAACAGTTTACAAGTACATGCTTGGGTGAATAAAGCCATTGGAAAGGAAATGGAATTTCAAATTGGACTGGGTTATGCCAATATTGGATTTAGAAGAAACCAAGAGAACTTAAAATTCAAAGCTTATACTTATCCAGGAATTGCAACAGGCATGGTGGAGGACTTATCAGGCTCAGAAAAACAGATTAATTATTTTTATCAATTTAGGTACTTACAAATTCCTGTTTTGATGAACCTTCAACTTGCACGCTCCAAGGATTTCAAATACCGTTATTCATTTACTGGAGGACTTACACTGAACGCCCTCCTCCAACACCGCATCATTGCTGAAACCATTAAAGGGTATTATATAGATGGGCAAACTAAGTTCACGTTAGATTCAACAGGCTTTCAAGCAAGACCACTTTCATTGCAATTGAATTTGGGTATGAAGGCCGATTTTAAAATTGATAAAAAAACAAAAGGATTTGTTCAACCCATGTTGGCTTTTTATCCCATATCTATTAGTTCTGCAGAAAGAACAATAAATCCTTTTATGTTCCTGCTAAGTTTTGGAATCAACTATTCATTTTTAGATTAATGAACTCAACAATTTCGAGGTTTACCATTCGGGTATATGGTTTACTCTTTAATGATAAAAATGAAGTTCTTTTGGTTCATGAAAAAATGCCTGAATTAGAATTTACAAAATTCCCAGGTGGTGGTATGGAATTCGGCGAAGGTACCATAGATTGTTTAATAAGAGAATTTAAAGAAGAAACCGGATTGGATGTTGAGGTAGTAAAACATTTATATACAACCGATTTTTTTCAGCAAAGTGCATTCAGAAAAACTGATCAACTCATTGCCATTTATTACCAATTAAAATCTAGTAACGGGCAAATGGATATTACTACAGATGAAGTGATAATTGATATAGGAGGTAGGAAAGAATATTTGAGATTTTTTTGGGTTCCTTTTGCTGATTTAACAGAAGAATTACTCACGTTTCCAATAGATAAATTACTTCTTAGAAAAATTAAAAGTGATGAATTAGGAAGATTGGCATAGAATTTTCTATATTTCAATTGTAAAAGTTGATATATGAAAAATTTTCTGGTAATTATGTTATTGGCCTTGATGGCTTGTAACAGTCAACCAAAAGATATGGTTGAAGTAAAGGGGCCATTTGATTCTAAATCGTACAAAAGTAATAATCGTTATTTCAGAGCAGTGGCATCTGGCGAAAGCCAAAACTTAGAAACCTCAAAAAGCAAAGCCAGATTATTGGCAAATCAAAGATTGGCATCTGCAGTCCAAACTGAAATAAAAATGGTTTCTGAATCTTATCAGAATGAAAGAAATGTTGAAAATAACTTAGGTGATTTTGGAGAACGCTTTCAACAATTAACCAGAGAAGTTTTAAGTCAACGTTTAGATGATGTAAAAAACATTGGCGAGAAAACTTTTATGAAGAAGGATAAAACCTATATCACTTGGATTGCTGTAGAAATGCACAAGCGCTCTTATTATAAACGTTTGAAGAACGAAGCAAAAGAAAATGCCAAACTCACTGAAAAAGAAAAGAAAATGGTTCAAGAAATGATTGATGATGCCATTGAAAAATCTGAAGACTAGTTGAGTTTGTGTTATATGATTGTTAATTGATACTATTTCCATTTTTTCTTTTTTATATTGTGGGATGCCAAAACTGATTGAAAAAGATGATTTCGCAAAAGCACTTAAGTTAGAGAAATTAAAACTTGATATTCTTGCGCCAGCTTTAATGAAATTGTTAAAGCTTGAAAAGGTGAATGAAGTATATAGCCAATCTTCGGAAGAAGTGGGTGTACAATTTGCCGATGATGTTTTGCGTCAGTTTGGAGTTGATTATGAAGTTAGCAAAGATGATTTGGATAATATTCCAAAATCAGGTCCATTTATTTTAGTTGCCAATCATCCATATGGCGGAATTGATGGAATCATCCTAATTTCCATGATATCCAAAATCAGACCCGATTTTAAGATTGTTGCGAATTATTTACTTCAGCAAATTCCTCCATTAAAAGATTCATTCATTCCAGTTAATCCATTCGAAAATGTAGGTGAAAAAGGAATGAATGTATCAGGTGTAAAACACATCCTTGAGCATTTAAAAACAAGTCCTCTTGGAATTTTTCCTGCCGGTGAAGTAAGTGCCTTAAAACTAAATAACCTCAAAATATCGGATAAGGAATGGGAACCCGTTGTAGGTAGAATCTTATCTAAAGCAGGAGTTAAAATCGTACCAGTTTATTTCTCGGGACATAATAGTGTTGCGTTTAATCTCTTGGGTCTTTTGCATCCAGGATTAAGAACCATCAAATTACCATCTGAGATGTTCAATAAAAAGCATACCATTAAACTCAGAATAG
>JBMLPO010000380.1:0-2110 GCA_049242065.1 Bacteroidia bacterium | reverse complement strand
GAATAGGTAAACCCATTTCATACAAAGAAGTTGCTGAATTCGATAGCAAAGATTTATTAAATTATGTAAGGGCAAAAACGTATGCTTTAGGAGCTTCTATTCCCAAAGAGAATATTGTAAAGAATACCTTAACACGATTAAAGAAGCCTCAAGATATAATCAGTGAAACTCCTCTTACTGAAATCAAAAAAGATATTGAAGCAATTGATCCTCAAAATAAACTATTAGATTACGATACCTTTTCTGTTTATATAGAATCTGCTCAGAATATTCCATCTATACTAAGAGAAATCTCTCGCTTAAGAGAAATTACATTCAGGGCAATAGGAGAGGGTACCAATAGAAGTTTTGATACAGATTCATATGATTCCTATTATAAACATCTTTTCATTTGGGATAGAACCAACGAGAAAATTGTTGGAGCATATAGAATTGGTGAAGGTGATAAAATGTTCAAGAAGTTTGGAGTAAAAGGATTTTACTTAAATGAACTGTTTAAGATAGATAGGAAATTATATCCAATCCTTTTTCAATCAATTGAAATGGGACGTTCTTTTGTAAGAGAGGAATACCAAAGAAAACCAGCACCATTGATGTTGCTATGGAAAGGAATCAATGTATTTATTAAAAAATATCCAGAACGTTTTAAATACATGATTGGCCCTGTTAGTATTAGTAATAGTTTTTCAACCTTAAGTAAAGACTTATTGGTGGCTTATATCAGGCACAACCATTGGGATACCAAATTGGCAAAATGTGTTGAACCAAGAAAGGGTTTTCACTATCAATCGAAAACAGAAGGTAAAGGTATGTTGATGTTGAAGCACAGTGAGGATTTGAAATTACTTGATAATTTTATTGGGGATATTGAAGGAACGCAAAAATTGAAAGTGCCAGTATTGGTTAAAAAGTACTTGAAATTAAATGCAAAAATTATTGCGTTTAATGTCGACCCTAAATTCAATGATTCATTGGATGGCTTTCTTTTGGTTAAGGTTGATGATATTCCAGATGAAGCTTTTGATATGGTAAATAGATAAATAAAAAAGCCGGTTCGTATTTTACAAACCGGCTTTTTTATGCATTCAGGTTGGAATTACATATAACGATTTCCTACCCAAACAATTCTTCTATTAATAAAATCTGCATTGGTGAAACTTGCATTACCAGCAGCATTACCGCCACTTAAATGAAAATCACTGAAAGCTGCATGAGAGTTGATGAAACCAGCTCCAGTGAAATTGAATGAAACTGGAACATAAATTTGGTTCATTGCATCTTCAATTAAAATTCTCGATTCTTCATGGGTAGTGTAGGCTCCGCAAGTTAAAGCTCCTTTTTGTGAAGCCAATGAAACAGCTTTGTCAATTGAATCTTGTAAGTTTTTTGTTTTGATGATGAAAACTACTGGACCAAAACATTCATGGTTATATAAATCGGCATCGTTTTCATTCAATTCAATAACAACAGGACTAGCTATCCTAGCATCTTTGAATTCTTCGTTGACAATACTCTTTGATGGAACAAGCAATTTGTGATTAGAAGCATTTAAATCTTGCACTCTCTTATAAGTTGCTTCTGCTTGAATGGCACCTAAAGTACCAGGTCCGGCCTTAGGATGATCGATTAAACCATTAAAACCATCTTTTAATGAGTTAACAACCTCTTCAAAACTCAAGTGCCCTTCAGCAGTTTTAACACCTGATTCTGCAATAAAAATATTCTGAGGTGCGGTGCACATTTGACCACTATATAATGAAGCTGAGAAAGCGATATTTCCAGCTACTGCTTTCATATCATTAACAGAATCAAGTATAATAGAATTTACACCTGCTTTTTCAGTGAAGCTTGTTTTTGGAAGTGATTCAATATAATTCCCAAATTCTGAATTACCTGTAAAATCTATTTGTTTGATAGCAGGATTTTCAGCTAGTTCTTTTGTAATTGGAGAACTCATAGAATCAATAGCCATTTGAACGGTATTGCTATCAAAGCCATTCTCTTGAAGTACTTTTTGTAGCTCTTCAATCACAATAGCAATTGGTAACACAGCTTTTGCATGAGGTTTAACAATACAAGCACTGCCACTTACCAAACAAGCATATAATCC
>JBMLPO010000379.1:0-5837 GCA_049242065.1 Bacteroidia bacterium | reverse complement strand
CCATTAACTTGAATTTTTCCACTGCCCTTTTTGATCCAAACACGCGCAATAGCATTTTTTCTTTTGCCAGTTGCATATGAACGACCTTGAGCATCGATTTTCGGCTCTCTTACAACCGCTAATTTTTCTTGAACTTCAAGGATTTTTTCTTTGATAACTGAGGACATAGTTTAGTTGGTTTTTTTGTTTTTACGATTCATTGAGGCAATATCTAAAACTTGTGGAGATTGACCTTGGTGCTTGTGTTCACTGCCTTTGTAAACATGCACAAATAGGGTATCTCCAGGTTTTTCACCAGCGTGTTGAACCAAAGTTTGCATTGGAATGATACTGCTTCCCTTTACAAATACCGGAATTTTTTCTAATGGGGTTTCAACATAAACCTCATTGCCGCCTTCACTTTTACTATCATTATACCAATCATACCAAACATTTCCTTTTGGCAAATAAACCTTGGTAATACTAGTTGGACCAGTTATAGGAGCAATCATTAATCCATTTCCGAAGAAATATTGATTTTGGTATTTTCCATCATAAATCATTGGATCATGAGTATAATTAATTGCTAAACTTCTTGCTACTGGCATACCTGTTGTGCTCGCCTCATAAAAAGCAGAGTAGAGGTAAGGCATGATTTTATATCTCAATGAAATATAGTTTCTTGAAATCTCTTCAACTCTTTCGCCATAACTCCAAGGTTCACTGTCTTTGGCATCAATCATTTTATGGTTTCTAAAAAACGGACAAAATGCTCCAACAGCTATCCATCTTGCAAAGGTGTTGATATTACACTCACCGCCAAATCCACCAACATCATAACCTGCATTTGCCATTCCACTTAATCCTAAACTATTTACCAATCTAACTCCAACCAATAATGATTCATCATCAGCACGGTTGTCGCCAGTCCAGATTGCACTGTATCTTTGAATACCTGCATAAGCTGCTCTGGTTAATATTAATGGGCGTTTGTTGTTCAATAACTTTTTGGTTCCTTCATAAGTGGCTCTCGACATTTGCATGCCGTATACATTGTGCCATTTTCTGTGATTGGCTTTGATACCATCGTAATACGCTTCAACCAAATCAGGAAATTTTTGACCCCAACTTGCAGGTTCATTCATGTCATTCCAAAAACCATCAATACCATCTGCCACATAACCTTTAAATGAATTTCCCCACCACAATCTGGTTTTTTCATTGGTGAAGTCAGGGAAGTGACAACGACCTGGCCATACTGATCCAATATGATTGGTGCCATCAGGAAACTTCAAGAATAAATCTTGGGCTACACCTTCTTCATAACTTTTATAACCTTTCTCAACTTTGATTCCAGGATCTACAATGACTACACTCTTAAATCCTAAATTGTCCATCTGATCTAGCATTCTTTTTGGATTTGGAAAACGCTCATTATCCCAAGTGAAAATTTTATATTTATCCATGTAATGAATATCAAAATACATGACATCAGCAGGGATTTTTTTATCTCTAAAAGTTTTTGCTACAGTTAATACTTCCGATTCTGGATAATAACTGTATCTGCATTGTTGGAAGCCAATACTCCATAGACTTGGCATTTCCATTCTACCAGTAATTTCGGTGTATGATTTAATGATTTCTGAAACAGTAGAATTCGCAATCAAATAATAATTCATGTCACCTTCTTCTGCCATAAAAGAACTGAATCTTTCATTAGATGCTCCAAAATTGAAATGAGTTTTTGATGTATTATCAAGGAAAACACCATAAACCAATCCATGATGGATGCCCATATAAAAAGGAATGCTTGAATACAATGGATCGCCATTAGCTGGATAACCAAAATAGTCTGTATTCCAATTGGTATAACCTTCTCCTCTTCTGTCTAGGTTGCCAGTTTTTTCGCCTAATCCAATAAACCTTTCTCCTTCTTGAAGTTTTTTATAAGAACATACTTCTTCACCAATCCAACCTGTTCCAAATGAAGCATCATCTTCATTTAAAATCTGTCCTTTTGAATTTGATAACTGAAACCTTACTGGATTTTTGGTAAAAGTGAGTTGGCAAGAATCTGTTTTAAGTACAATTGAATTGCCATTGTCTTGAAGGGTAAATTTGGTTTGACTAGGTTTTGCAACCACAGCATAACTAAAGTCTTCAAAAGTTTCATTTTTAGTGATACTAATTCTAATCACACTTGGGGAATACACCAAAATTCTAGCGTTTCCATTGTCTGTTTTTAAAACAATACCCTGTTCAATATTTTTTTGTGAACTCAGGTTTCCTAAACTTTTATTCAGCGTTTGTGCCTGAGTATAGAAGAAGGAAATGGCAAAGAATGAAAGAATGATAAGTTTCTTTAACATAATAATTTATTTCTTTTCAAGTATATCAAAAACCAATGAAAAGAGCACCAAGTCATTGGTAAAATAGCATAAAAAAAGCCCTGCAACATGCAGGGCTTTTTTTATGCTATTGATTGAATAGAATTAGTCAATCATTAATTTGATAGTAGCTGTTTGGTTGTTTGCATTAACAACGTTAATGAAATAAGTACCAGAAGCCAATCCATCTCTTTCAATTCTTAAAGCATTGAATTCGTAGTTGCTAATAGTTTTTACAACACGACCAGTGATATCCATTACGCTTACATTGTGTTTGTTTGAATTGTCATTGAATTCAACAACAGTGTAAGAGCTAGTTGGGTTAGGATACACACGCATATTGCTGCTTAATAAATTGTTTTCTTTTACTGAAGTAGAGATTGTTTTACAAGAGTTAAAGATATTAGCTAAAGTTACAGGGTTACCTGAAGTACGAACGTATTCACGAGCGAATCCACCAACACCATTTGGTTTGGTACAAGCTCTATCTGCAGTATCAGGGAATGATTCAGCGTTAGCATCAATGCTGCTATCACCATTCATGAAGTAATAGATAATGCTACCATTACAAACATCAGAAACTGTAGTTTCGAACTGAGCAGGATTGTTAGCATTTGGAGTCATACGAATAGCACCTGATTTACCACCTAGGTAATCAATAACTAAATAAACATTTCCGTTAGGAACTTCTTCACTGATATCAGTTTTGAAAGTAATAGTTTGATTAGCAGGACGAGCGTTACAATCTGTGAAGAAACCAAAACAGTTTACTGGTAATACAGTATCGCTAGTTAATTTTAATTCACGGTTACCAGATGGAGTAGCAATTTGCTCCCAAGTTTGAACACCACCTTTGTAGTAACGGTATTTGAATTGTACTGTAGAACCTGAATCGATTGACATTTGAGAACCAGTCCATTTGTTAGTTCCAGAAACATTTGTCATTTTGTTACCAGTTCCCCAGCTACCATCTAATAAACCACCCGCAACGTCAACTGAGTCAACACCGCAAATGCTTTCCACGTTAGCGTTGAAAGTAATATTGTATTTAGGTACAACAGCACAAGGGCCACATTTTGCAAAACAAACTACGTCAGCAACTTTATCAGCCGTCATGTTAATTTCACGGTTATTGCTTACTGCGCACTCAGAAGGAACTGATTCATCTTTACCCCAAGCGTTACCATTTAAAAACTTGTATTGAACTGCACCTGCATCTACCATTGCTAAAGCTTGGTAAACAGTTCCAGACATTGCACCATTTCCAGTGTAATTTACTAATCTAGTAGCAGATGGTGACCATCCTTGGAAATTACCAGCAACGTGAACTCCATTAGCATCAACGCTAGCTGCTAATTGCATGTCAACTTTTAATCTTAATAAAAATTTACCAGCAGGTGCATTTCCACCAAAAGTAATAGCAGGTAAAATGGTAGTATCATTTCCAGCTCCAATCCAAGTCCAACGGTTAGAATTACCGCCACCTACTTGTGATGCAGCAGGAACACCTTCTGATCCAGCCCAGTCATTACCATTTAAAAATTTGAATTCATAAGCCATTCCACCTTGAATATCTAACATGATAGAATAGATATTTCCTGTAGAGTTAACCATTAAGTTTTGAGCTGGATCCCAGTTGTATTGACCAGCATTTTCGTCAGTGTTGTCATAGTTTACATCTTTGAAGTTACCAACTAAATGCACACCGTTAGATCCAACTGTTTGACCTGTCATGTCCACATTGAACACAACTTTTTTAGCGAATGCACCACTCATTGCTAAGAGTGCCGCCGACATAAGTAATAATTTTTTCATATATATTATTGAGAGTTAATAATGCGCGCAATTTATGTAAAATTCTTATCTATTTTAATATGTTTTAAAGGAAACAAGTGTAAAAAATTATCTTTACGCCAATAAAAAATCACCAATGAATTCATTTATTAACTTTAAATCAAAGCTTTACGTTTTTGTTACGGCAGTTTTTTGCCTTTATTTTTCAAAAACAAATGCACAAATTATTACGCTAGACCCAGCTTTCGCAACGCAGAACGACTCGGTTACAGTTATCTATGATGCAACTAAAGGAAATGCAGGTTTAGTTGGCGAATCTAAATGTATTGCCCACACTGGAGTTATCACAAATGCTAGTACAGGCCCAAGCGATTGGAAATATGTACAAGGTTCTTGGGGGGTAGATTTCGCTAAAACCAGAATGACCAGCCTAGGAAATAATAGGTGGTCTATTCGTTTCCATATTAGAAATTTTTATGGGGTTCCTGCCAATGAAAATATTCTAAAATTGGCTTTTGTTTTTCATAATGCTGGAGGTTTATCTACCAGCAAAAAAGGTGCTGATGTTGGGGGGGCTGATATTTTTGTTACCCTTTCAACAGGTAATTATCAGGCTAAATTTATTACTCCTTTAAAACATTCTTATGTTGCTGCTGGTGAAACAATCAATGTGAAAGCTATTGCTTCTGCTGCTTCTTCATTGAAGATATTCTTAAACGGAGCTCAGGTGGCTTCAACTGCTTCAGATACTGCTTTATCTTATTCCGTAGCGGTAAATAGCATCGGATCTCAAAAGGCAAAGTTTGTGGTAGAAGGTTATAATGGAACTGCTTATTCTTATGATACAACCTATGTCATTAGAAAAGGAAATTTTGTGGTTGCAAGCGCCCCAAGCGGTACTATAGATGGTATCAATTATATAAATGATAATACAGTTATCCTTCAATTGTATGCACCCAATAAATCATTTGTTTTTGTAAATGGCGATTTCAATAATTGGGAACTAGATTCCATTTCTCGAATGAACAGAACTCCTGATGGCAAAAGATATTGGGTTCAAATCAATAATTTAATTAAAGGTAAAGAATACCGCTATCAATATGTTATTGATGATGCCAAATTATTAGTGCCAGATGTTTATGCCGATAAACAATTAGATCCTTGGAATGATTCCTATATCCCTGCTGTAACTTATCCTAATTTGATTCCTTATCCTCAAGGACTCACTTCTGAAATTGTATCAGTGTTCCAAACGGGTCAAACTCCTTATGTTTGGCAAAATACCAATTTTGTTAAACCTGCTATTAATAACTTATTTATATATGAATTGCATCTACGCGACTTCATAGCTCGTCACGATTTTCAAACCTTAAAAGATACTTTAATGTATTTAAAAAACTTAGGTGTAAATGTGCTTGAATTAATGCCGATTAATGAGTTTGATGGCAATGAAAGTTGGGGTTATAATCCTAATTTCTTCTTTGCAGTAGATAAATATTATGGAACCAAAGATGCGTTTAAAGCATTGGTTGATGAGTGTCATAAATTAGGAATTGCTGTAGTGCTTGATATCGTTTTAAATCATTCATTTGGTTTAAATCCACAAGTGAGAATGTACTTCAATAATTCTACAGGAAAGCCAGAAAATAACCCATGGTTCAATAGCGATGCAACACA
>JBMLPO010000378.1:0-4313 GCA_049242065.1 Bacteroidia bacterium | reverse complement strand
GGTGTTGAGCGATTTTTAATTGAGAAAATCAGAGTGAATTCTCTATACCATATCCTAGGTCAAGGAATTACTCAGGCAGAAATCATTTCCTTTGTATTGGTAATGATGGGAATAATCGGCATCATCTGGTTAAAAAGTAAGAACAAATAAATGCGGTATAATATTTGGTAGAATCAAGTTATGAAAACTTTCAAATGCTTTCTTATTGTTGTTTTGTTGATGAGCGTTTTTCAATTAAAAGCGCAGAATGAACAAGCCGTAGATACACTTAGAAGTGTTGTCCTGCCTGATTTTATCATCAAGGCAAAGAAAGATCCAGATTACGAAAAAAAATACCAAAAACTGGTTTACAATGTGAAAAAGGTTTTGCCTTATGCAAAAATGGCAAGCTTCCGTTTTCAAATGATGGAACAAAATCTTCAATTACTTCCAAGTGAAAATGCTAGAAAAGAATACCTGAAAAGAACTGAAAAGTCTATTAAAGATCAGTTTATGGATGATTTGTTAAACATGACTCAAAGTCAAGGTCGAATACTCATCAAACTGATTTATAGAGAAACTGGTAAAACAACCTACGAATTACTCCAAACATACCGAGGGAATTTTACAGCTCTCTATTGGCAAGGTATGGCCAAAGTATTCAATTCCAATTTGAAGGAAGAGTTTGATCCTGTTGAAGATTGGCAAATCGAACAAATCATCAAACAATTGGGATTTGAATAGTCAACAATGCTTATTATTTAGATTTTCAAGTCCTTTTTTGGCTATTTAATTCACAGGCTGTTGATATCAGCTTGGTATCACCTCATGATGCTTCCTTAATTTTGTTGGGATGATGCAGGTAGAATTTAGTGATATACAAATTTTAATGTTGGTAATATGCTGTTTGGGTTTATTGGCTCAAGTGGGATATTATCTTTTCTTTTTTTCTAAACTGGCTTTTTATAAAAATCCATCAGAATCCTCAACTTCTTTGGTTCCATTAAGTGTAATCATTTCCGCAAGAAATGAATACGAAAATCTTGAGAAAAACCTAAGTGCGATTCTTGAACAGGATTATCCCAATTTTGAAGTAATTGTTGTAAACGATTGCAGTTGGGACGATAGCCAGAAATTATTAGAATACTACCAAGAGCAATATCCTAAACTAAGAATTTGCACTTTAATTGAGCAAGAAAAATATCCTACTGGAAAAAAGTTTGCACTTACCATAGGGATCAAAGCTGCTTCACATGAACACCTCGTTTTTACTGATGCTGATTGCACACCAGCTTCTAACCAATGGTTGCGTCATATGGCAGCTGGTTTTACAAACGGAAAAGAAATCGTATTGGGTTATTCGCCTTATAAAGCAGGCTTAGGATTACTTAATTTATTTATTCGTTTTGAAGGTGCCATGACAGGTATGGCGTATTTTTCAGCTGCCCTTGCTAAAAATACATTTATGGGTGTTGGCAGAAATTTGGCTTATACCAAATCTTTGTTCTTTAGAAAAAAGGGATTTGCTGGACACCAACATATTCTTAGTGGTGATGATGATTTGTTTGTTAATGATGCAGCTACTACCACTAATGTTGCGATTCAAATTCATCCAGATAGTTTTGTATTTACAGATGCTAAGAAAACTATGGAGGCTTGGTCACGACAAAAGTCTAGACATGTTAGTACAGGTAAATATTACAAACCAAAACATCAAGTTTTATTAGGTGGTTTTTATTCTGGTTTACTTGTTTTTTATGTTGGTTTATCGCTGAGTTTGGGCTTTCAAACCGATTGGAAATTAATCTTGTCTCTTTATGCTTTTAAGGTAATTGTTCAATTTGTTATTTCTTATCTCTCGTTTAAAAAACTGGGTCAGAAAAATATCACATGGTTTATTCCTTTACTGGATCTGTTCTATTTGTTCTATATTTATATCTTCGGATTAAAAGGATTGTTCACTAAAAAAAGAAAAATTTGGTAATGGAAAACTTAACTGATATGCAATTAATTCTCCATTACTTTCCTGATATCACAGATCAGCAAAAGGAGCAGTTTGCAGCTTTAAAGGATTTGTACAGAGAGTGGAATGAGAAAATCAATGTTGTTTCTCGAAAAGATATTGATTCATTATATGAGAAACATGTTTTGCATAGTTTAGCTATTGCTAAGTTCATTCAATTCAAACCCGGTACCAGAGTTCTCGATTTAGGAACTGGTGGTGGATTCCCTGGGATTCCTTTGTCAATCATGTTTCCAGATGCGAGTTTTACCATGATTGATTCAATCGCTAAAAAAATAAAAGTTGCTGAGTCTGTTTCAGAAAGTCTAGGCTTACAGAATACAGATTTTGTAATTGGTAGGGTAGAGCAATTGAATGAACCTTTTCATTTTGTAACGGCAAGAGCTGTGGCTCAAACAGAGCAATTGTATCGCTGGACCCACCGCTATATTGATATTCAAGAAGATTTTAATAGTAAGATAAATGGCTTCTTGTTTTTAAAAGGTGGAGATTTAAAAGAAGAATTTAAGGCAGTCAAGGATATCAATAGAAAACTCCATATACAGGAAATTCCTTTAACCGAATATTTCAAAGAAGAGTTTTTTGAAACTAAAAAACTCGTTTATATTTTTCAATAAGTATTTATTTCTTTAGCTTGTGTTTCAATCTATGTTACATAAGTTAAAATTCTCATTATTTATCCTGCTTTTAAGCTGTTGTCATGCACAACAATTGATTGCTCAAAAGATCAATCTCAATGGTTTTGTATTCAATGAGAAAGGTGAAGAAATATCATTTGTCAATGTGTTTTGTATCAAAGAGGCTATTTCTACTCACTCCAATGAACAAGGTTTTTTTGAACTCAAATTAAGTCCTGGTGTGCATGAGATTCGCCTGCACAGTATAGATTACCAATCCGAAATTGTTCAAGTAGAGGTAAATGAAAAATTGAAAGATCCCATACGTATCGTATTAAAGCAACGTGTATATGAATTAAAAGAACTGAGTATCCTTTCAAACAATAAACACAGTGCAGATTATATAATGCGAAAAGCCATTGCCTGTGCACCATATTATTATCGCCAAGTATTGACTTATCAAGCTAGGGTTTATATCAAAGGTTCTGGAAAGGCGGATAAAATCCCATTTTTACTCAAGGGTACTTTACGTGATCAAAATATAGAAGAGGGTGTTACCATGCTCACTGAAAGCGTAAATGAATTGAGTTTTTCTCAGCCTTCAACATATAAAGAAAAGGTTATCTCATTAAAAAGTTCCTATCTATCAAAAGAGGGGCCTCAACCTATGTCTATGATCAGAGGAAATTGGTATAGTACCCGCTCAACAGAATTGATTTCACCTCTATCCCCTCAAGCTTTTTCTGTATATAAATTTGAATTATTGGGCTCTTTTTATGATGAGGGAAGAGAAGTAAATCAGATAAAGATTATTCCCAAAAGAAAGGGAAGAGATTTGTATGAAGGTACCATTTATATCATTGATGGTTTATGGTGTTTACATACAGTTGATGTTAAGTTTCAATCTAACTCAATTGATGTATCTACCAAAATCAGATTTGAACCAATTCAAGGATACAATTTTGTATGGCTACCTCAAACCTATGATTTTCAAATCAGCGGTTCTTTCTTTGGCGTGAGTGGTTCTTTCAGGTACTTGGCTTCTATTTCTAATTACCGAATTAAACTAAATCCAAACCTCGATCATTCGTATTACCAAGGACAGAATTTAAAATTAAACAGGACTCAAATTCAAACAGAAAAATCAGATTACAAACCAGAAAATATTAAATTAAGCAAACGCCAAAAGGAGATTGAGGCTTTGTTGAAAAAGGAAAAATTAAGCAAATTAGAAATGCTGAGCTTAAGCTCGAAAATGAAGGCTGAGGCAGATTTATTTAAAAACAATCCCAATATAATAGACAGCAGTGAAATGGAGATCGATTCCATGGCTACAAAAAGAGATACTGCTTATTGGAATGAATCCCGACCAATTGTGCTATTAGAGGCAGAGGTGAAAAGTTATGAAAAATTGGAGCAGCCACAAAAAGATAGCTTGCCTAAATCAAATAAGTACAATTTCATGAACTTCATTCTAAATGGGGATTCTTTAACTTCAAAAAATAAATTGTACTTTTTCTCCTATCAACCACTCATAAAAGGCATTAGTTTAAACGCCATTAATGCTTGGGGATTGAACTTAAATATGGCTTTGGGTTCTAATAAAAAAGAACTCAATAATTGGCGAATCAATTTTCATTTATCTATTCCTTTCGAAAGAAAAGCCTTAAATGCCTCAGTTTTGTTTGATTATT
>JBMLPO010000377.1:0-2056 GCA_049242065.1 Bacteroidia bacterium | reverse complement strand
AGTTGAATCCATCCGTTTTCTTTTTTACGAATGAGTAAAAACATTCCTATCACAGTAAAAATGTGAATGGGGTTCATCGCGAACAAACCATTTTCAAAAGAAAAAAGTACTCGATTAAACTGAGGATTGAATTTATAAATGAAACTCTCATTGCCATAACTGTAGGCAAATGGTGAGTTAAAACAATAAAAATTATAAGCAATTTGAGGGCTCATGACTATTCCGATAATGATGAATAGTAAAATGATTCTCTTGAGCCCTATTTTCTTTATACGTTCCCAAACGGTGTTTAAATTTGAAGAGTCTAGGAAGATAAAAAATGGTAAAAATACCAAGTTTATTTGCCTCACCAGTATAATGAGTCCACTCAATACTGCTAGGAAAATCAGCTGTTTTGTGGAATAGTTCTCTTGAGCAATTAGTTTTTTGTATACCAATAACCAAGCGGCACAAAGAAAAAATGAATAGGCATGAGAGAGTCCGGTTTCTTTGGTAGCATAGTAAAACAAATTGGTGCCAAACAAGAAAATTAAAACTGAATAGGCAACTGTTTTTTCATCATAATAGTGAGTTAAAAATAGAAACAAACATATCAGTCCCAGCAAAACATATACTACTGCTGCAATATCTGAAGCATAATGATAGGGCCTTGAATAACCGCTTGCTTGTTCTGGATAAAATAGTTTGCAATAAACATGAGCCCCAATAAAAAACGGACTTTGCATCAAGGCTACTCCCGAAGGATACTTGGTGAAAATTTTATTGCTAGTCCTATTTAATACAAATCCTTCACCGGTTTTAAACTCAACGCTGTCTGGAAATTCTGTTGCATTGAAATGATAAATAAACAAAGCAGGGAGGTAAACCTGGTACCCTGCTTTATCTGAAAATATCTCACTGTGGTAATTAAACTCTCCGCTTCTTGAATGCAAGTTAAGTGTTGCAAAAAGTAATAGAATACTGAGGATAGCAAAGCCAATAATTTTATAAGTTCTGCTAATCATCATTTCTAGTCTTTCTTTTCAAATAGCTCTTCTTTGTTTACCTTACTTACTTTTTCACCATGCTTAAGGGTTTTTGAAATTGTAGAATAAGGGCCAGAAATGACTTCATCTCCTAATGAGATACCTTCTAAAACCTGTATATACTTATCGTCTTGAACTCCTGTTTTTACTTTCCTAATAGAGGCTTTTTCACCTGCTTTAACGAATACAACCTCAACTTCTTCATTTTTTTGTTCTTTTTTGGTATTGCTGATTTCGCTTGTTTCTTCCTTTTTACCTTTTTCAGTTTTTAAGGTATCGAGTGCACTGATGTCTCTTACCGTTACTGACTCCAATGGAATGCTAATCACATCAACCACTTTTTCTGTTTGTATTTCAACGCTCGCGCTCATGCCAGGTCTGAAAACAGATTTACGTTTACCAAATTTTCTAGTTAGGTCTTCATAACTGCTTCTCAATATTCTAATTTTTACTACAAAATTGGTTACTTGGTCTGAAGTAGTTGCTGCATTGGTAGTTGCGCTATTGGCAATTTCGGTAACAATACCTGTGAATTTTCTGCCTGGATAAGCATCTACCTCAATCATGGTTGTATCGTATAAGCCCACTTTTACAATGTCATTTTCATTAACATCTACGCTTACTTCCATGTCGTTTAAGTTGGCAATACGCATCATTTCTGTTCCTGCCATCTGAGAGGTTCCAACCACTCTTTCACCAGCTTCAACGCTAAGTTTAGAAATGATTCCACTTACAGGGGCATAGATATTGGTTCTGCTTAAATTTTTTCTAGCTTCTTTTAAGCTAGCTTCAAAACTTCTAACACTAAATTCAGCACCAAGAATAGCTTGTTTTCCTGCTTCAACTTCAGCCTTAGCATTATCATAAGCACTTTTTGAAGTTTCAAATTCTGCATCTGAAATCAACTGTTGCTCATGCATTTTTTTGTTTCTTTCATAAGCTTTACTCACTTCTGTTAACCTAGCTTGTGCTTGTACCAATCTTGATTTGGTAGTTGCTAAACTTGCTTTAGTATTATTCAAGGAGGCTTC
>JBMLPO010000376.1:0-13480 GCA_049242065.1 Bacteroidia bacterium | reverse complement strand
GTTTTGCCAGGCTCTGGCAAAACGGGGATTATCAACCTTAAAAAAGAAATTGAAATGAATAAGAAAATTACTTTAGGAATAATCGGACTTTTATCTTTTGGAATATCTGCATTTGCAGGTAATCCTGATAGGGCCGGAGGCGCTGGAGCAACTCAATTAGTTGTAAACCCATTTGCGCGTTCTACTGGTTTAGGTAGCACCAATTCTGCCAATGTAAGAGGTGTTGAATCCTTTTATCTCAATATTGGTGGTTTGGCTTATGCCAAAGGTACAGAAGTTGCTTTTTCAAGAATGACTTATCTTGCTGGTGCAGGTGTAAATATCAGTAACCTTGGTTTAGCTCAATCATTAGGAGAAGAGGGAAGTGGTGGTGTTTTAGGTTTAGGTATCACTTCGTGGAATTTTGGGGATGTTCCTATTACAACTTTTGACAATCCAGATGGTACATTGCCTTCATTTACACCATCTGTTGTGAATTTAAATGCATCGTACTCTAAAACCTTTTCTAATAGTATCACAGGTGGATTCCTTGTTAGAATTATTTCTGAGGGCACTGCTGATGTAAGAGCTTCTGGTGTGGGTTTCGATTTTGGTGTTCAATACCAAACTTCATTCAATGCCAAAAAGAAGAAATTGAAAAAGGAAGATTTTAGATTAGGTATCGCCGCTAGAAATATTGGTCCTGATTTACAGTATACAGGTGCTGGTTTATCGTTTCGTGCAATGAATACCTCTACTGGTGCTGACAGAAGGGCTTTATTTGATGCTGACAAGTTTAACTTACCTGCATTGGTAAACATTGGTTTATCGTATGATATGCGTTTAGATAAAAATGAAAGTACTTACTACCATCGTTTAACTGCTAGTGGTAACTTCCAATACAATGCTTTTCAATCCAATTTATTAGGTATTGGAGCTGAGTATTCTTTCAAAGAAATGTTCATGTTGCGCGCTGCTTACAATGTTCAAAATGGCAATTCTTTATCACATGACCAAAGTAATCCATCGAATTATGCACCTGATTATGGAATTTGGGCAGGTTGTACTTTACAAGTTCCAGTAAGTAAAGGTGGTACTGCCTTTGCCTTGGATTATTCATATGCTCCAACTCGCATTTTTAATGGAATGCACACAATTGGAATTCGTTTGAATATTGCTGGAAAATAGTCCGGAAATTTATTATTATTGTATATCAAAAAAGAAACGTTCCGACTCGTCGGAACGTTTCTTTTGTTATGAATAACCAACAGAGAAATTTATTTAGTTATGGCTGAATTTAATTATGTAACCAAAGAGGGTCTTGAGAAATTGAACAAGGAACTTCATGATATGAAGTATGTGCAAAGACCATTCATTTCAAAACAAATTGCTGATGCCAGAGACAAGGGCGATTTAAGTGAAAATGCAGAATACCATGCTGCTAAAGAAGACCAAGGTTTGCTTGAAGCAAAAATTGCTCAGTTGAACGACTTGATTACCATGTCGCGCATCATTGATGAGTCTAAGTTAGATACCAGCAAGGTGATGATGCTAAGTAATGTTCGAGTTTTAAATCATGCTACTAAAAAAGAATTAACCTATACTTTGGTAAATGAAAAGGAAGCTGATTTGAAACAAGGGAAAATCTCTTTCAAATCTCCAATTGGTATTGGCTTAATGGGAAAAAAAGTTGGTGATATTGTTGAAGTTAAAGTTCCTGCTGGTCTACTGAAGTTTGAGATTTTAGAAATTACCTTGTAATGAGCAGTATCTTCTCCAAAATCATCAAAGGCGAAATACCTTGTCACCAAGTAGCTGAATCAGAACATTATTTCGCTTTTCTTGATATTAGACCTTTAACTCTAGGGCATACTTTAGTTATTCCTAAGCAAGAAACAGATTATATTTTCGACCTAGATAATGAGAGTTTTGCAGGTTTACACTTGTTCTCGAAAATTGTTGCTGAGGGATTGTCTAAAGCTTTTCCTGGTAAAAGAATTGGTGTGGCTGTTATGGGTCTTGAAGTGCCCCATGCACATATTCATTTGATTCCATTTACAAGTATGAATGAAATGAATTTTTCAAATGAAAAATTAAATCTCACTCAAGAAGAACTTGCTGAAATCGCCAAACAGATTAGAACACAATTAGCGAACTAAGATTTTTTCTTAATCTTTCCAGGATTTTGATTCACAAAAGCTTCCCATGAGGAAGCTTTTTTTGTGCTCTTTTTAGGAGTCGAAGTTTTTACGATTTGTTGGTTTTGCATAAAGTGACAATAAGCTGCAGCCAATCCATCTGTTGCATCAAAAAAACTATGGTTTTCTTCATATTTAAAAATGCGTTGCAACATCAATGCTACTTGCTCTTTGCTTGCATTTCCATTACCTGTAATAGATTGTTTTATTTTCTTAGGTGAATATTCATTCACACTTAATTCTCTGCTCATGGCTGCCGCTATTGCAACACCTTGCGCCCTGCCTAATTTTAACATCGATTGTACATTCTTGCCAAAGAAAGGTGCTTCAATCGCTAATTCATCAGGATGAAACTCATCAATAAGTCCAACTGTACGTTCAAATATCTTTTTTAATTTAAGCGCATAGTCTTCGTATTTGTCTAGTTTCAATACGCCCATTCCCATAAGTTCAGCAGTTTTTCCCTTACAATGAATGATTCCATAACCCATTACAATGGTTCCAGGATCAATACCTAAAATAATTCTCTCTTTCTTTTCAGTCATTGTATTTGGTTATACTAGCTTGGCTTCGTTTCTTTGCCTCCAAACTTAGTTAAACTTATTAATGAACTCAAATCCCAAAACGAAATACTTACTCAATATACTGAAGGTAATTCTTTTGGTTGTATCTGTAGTTTTTATTGTTTACAAATTAACTGTTACCTATAAAATTAATAAACGTTACATGGATTTTGCATCTATGTATCAGCCTGAGTATCTAATTTATTTTGTACTGGCTTTTGTGTTGTTGTTTTTAAATTGGTTTCTCGAAATTAGAAAATGGGTTTTATTGGTTGGTCCTTATGAGGACTTTACCTATAAGCAAGCTGCATCTGCTGTGTTTTGTGGTGTTGCCCTTAGTATCATCACTCCTAATCAGTTGGGTGATTTTGCCGGTCGTGTTTTGAATTTAACTAAACTGAATAGATTAAAAGGTGCTCTCCTGGCAGTGGTGGGTCATTCAGCACAAGTGCTTGTTACCATTGTTTTAGGTTTGTTTGCTTATTGGTACTTGGTCTTAAATGATTCTCCTTTCAGCCTTTATTACGCCATATTATTTGGTGTTCTAATTGTCATGTTTGTTTGGCTGTATTTCCAAATTCAATTTCTCAGTCCCTTGTTTTCTAAAATTAAATTCTTGAAGAAATATGAATCGTCATTTGGTGTGTTTAAAGAGCAATCGTTTTCTTTATTGGCAGAAATTCTATTTCTTTCATTTGTAAGGTATGCTACTTATTTATTTCAATATTGGTTCCTCTTAAAGTTTTTTCAGGTTGACATCAGTGTTTTAACGGCGTTCTCTGCTATTATCGCTACTTTCTTTGTGCAATCATTCATTCCTTCATTTTTATTGCTAGAATTAGGCCTGCGCGGTTCAGGCGCTATTTGGTTTATTGGGATGTTTACAGAAAATATTCCTGGTATCCTTTTAGCTTCTTATTCACTTTGGATGATCAATATGATGTTGCCTGCTTTTTTAGGTCTATTCTTAATCTACCGTATGAAAACATGAATGTCTGGTTAATTACTTCCCTTGTACTTCTATGTTTTTATCTATTGCTACTCTTGGTTTTTTGGATAGGATGGATGCTAATAAAAACAAGAAATAAACCTTTCCTCGCGAAGGAACTGGCTCGATTTACCATTCTTATTCCTGTGCGAAATGAGGAAGAACAAATTCTTGCAAACCTCAATAGCCTCAAGGGCCTCAATTACTCTTTATCAAACTTCGAGGTACATATTATCAATGACCATTCAAACGATCAAACTGAACCTATAGTAAGAGAGTTTCAAATAAACAATCCTTCCTTTCCACTTCGATTAATTAATCTCAAGGATTTTCCAAATATCAGAAATAAAAAAGAAGCGATAACATTTGGTGTAGAACATGCACAATCTGATTGGATTGTTCTAACAGATGGCGACTGCAAAAGAAGCAGTGATTGGCTTTTAGCTTTGAATGAAATCATTGCTGAAAAACCATGTACAATGATTTATGCTCCAGTTGAATTCTCTTCAAACAGAACCTTTGAACACTTGCAAGCCTTAGAGTTTATGGGTTTAGTGGGTATTGGTGGTGCTGCTATTAGAATTAAAAATCCTAATATGTGTAGTGCTGCAAATTTGGCTTTTAAGAAGGATGTTTTTCTTGAGGTTGGCGGTTATAAAGATAACCAACATATTGCTTCTGGTGATGATGAATTTCTCTTGCACAAGGTGTTCAAATTTTATCCAGATCAGGTGTTTTTTCTCAAAGATATTCGGGCTTTGGTGAGCACTTCCCCAAATGCTTCTGTTGAACAACTTGCAAACCAAAGACGAAGATGGGTTTCTAAAAGTACACGATATGATAATCGCTATATCACTGCAATTCTTGCTGCTGCTTATCTGTTTAATTTAAGTATTGTGCTGAACTTCATTGTTGGGATTTTTAATCCGGCCTTTCTTCAAACTGCATTGATTCAAATTGCTGTTAAGACTTGTATTGAAGGTTTGTTTTTGTTTGATATTCTTAGGTTCTTTCAGAAGCGATTTTTGATTTGGTATCTCATACTTGCAGAACCATTTCATATAATTTATGTTATTATTATTGGAATTTGGGCCAACTTTGCAAGCTATAACTGGAAAGGCAGAACACACAACTAATATGATACAAGAATTAAGTGATTTGGAATGGGATATTCTCAATAGTGTATACTTCGTTGAACCTTTTGAAAATATATTAGAGGAGGTCAGACTGCCTGCTCCCATTGTTGCTGATGGCATCAAAACTTTGATTCATAAAAAAATGATTGTGGCTATGCGTTGGGATGAGGAGAAAATGGAATATGTAAGAAGTTTTATCTATGATTCAGATAATATGAAAGCTTATTCCTATTTGGCTACCAAAGAGGGTCTATTGGCGCATAATTCAAGATAACACATGCTTGGAAAAATTCGTGCAATCGTTATTTCTAGCATACCTTATTCAGAAAATTCTGTGGTATTGAAATGCTATACCGATGTGTATGGTTTGCAATCTTATTTAATCAATGGAGTAAGAAGCAAAAAGGGTAGTATTAAGCCCTCACAACTGATGGCTCTGAGTTTACTTGAACTCGATACTTATCACCAACAAAATAAAAATCTCCAAAGAATCAAAGAACTCAAATGTAATCCACCATTACATCATTTGCATTTTGATTTATTCAAATCTTCTATTGCAATTTTTATTTCTGAATTGTTGAGTAAATCACTAAAAGAAGAAAATCAGGTTGATCAGCAATTGTTTGATTTCCTTTTTAATTCCATTCAATACATCGATTTAATGGAAGAGGGATTGGCCAATATTCCTTGTTTCTTTTTGGTTCATCTTTCTAAATACTTAGGCTTTTTTCCTGAGTTAAATATGAATACCAATAGGCCCTATTTTAGCTTAAGAGAGGGGATTTTTGTGGAATCGAATGAATTTACACCAGAAACCATATCCTTACAAGAAAGTGCTTTTCTTCGCGAATTACTCGCTGCGAATCTATCCGTTTTATCTGCTATAAAAACAACTCGTGATATTAGAAAATCTCTATTGGAAAGTATGCTTCGTTATTACCAGATTCATTTGCAACAATTCCATGAATTGAATTCGCATAAAATTCTATCTGAAGTTTTTTAAACAAAACGATTAAGAAAATCTTTTGCTAAAATCAGCCTCATAAGCGCCTCCTATAGGAATCTCTTTTTCTCCAATTTTAATGAGTTTGTTTTTAACCTGTTCGATTTTATTTAAGGGTATAATATACGAGCGATGTACCCTTACAAATTGGTCTGCGGGTAACTTGTCTTGTAAAGACTTCATAGTTAAACGCGCAACAATAGGTTTCATTTGAGTAGTAATGATTTTTACATAATCATCAAATCCCTCAAAATAAAGTATATCATTTAATCGTATGCGATGTAAACTATAATCAGCTCTCACATTAAAATAATTATCTTCATGATTGGGGTCTGATTTTAATAAGTCAAAATATTCTTTAACTCTGTCTACCGCTGTTTTAAATCTGTCGAAGCTAAATGGTTTTAAGAGGTAGTCTGCTGCATTGAGATTAAATCCCTCTACAGCATAATCAGCAAAGGCCGTGGTGAAGATTACTTTGCATCCATTTGGAATGATTTTAAAGAATTCAATCCCAGATTTAGATGGCATTTGAATATCTAAAAATACCAGTTGAATTGCATTTTTCTCTAGGTATAATTCCGCTTCATTTGGTTTGGTAAAAACCTGTTCTAGTTTAATATAGTCCAACTTCTGGCAAAATTTTTCAATAATGCCTAAAGCCAATGGTTCATCATCTAATGCAATTGCTTTAATCATAATTCTATTTCTAAGTATACATTAAATTCTCTTGAGTCTTCTTCTATAACAAATCGATGTCTTTCTGGATACAACATTTTCAATCGATCTCTTACATTCTTCAATCCTAATCCTCCAGGATAATTATTGAAACTTGTTTTTTTAACTTTATTGTTGTCTACTGTTAGAATTAATTTGTTTACATCAATTTCTAAATTAATCAAAATGCAAGAGTTCTCTTCAGGATTGACACCGTGTTTAAATGCATTTTCAATAATAGGAATAAGTAATAATGGCGGTATTTCCAGCTTATTCCCTTTTCCTTTTACTGTATAAGATAGTTTAAAGGTTTCCCCTAATCTGATTCTTTGAAGTGCGATATAATCATCAATGTATTCGATTTCTTTATCTAATGGTACCAAATCTTTTTTTGCTTCTGTTAAAACAAATCTCATGATGCCACTTAGTTTTAAAACCATATCAGAGGTTTGCTCAGAGCCACTAATCGCTAATGCATAAATTGAATTCAATGTATTGAATAAAAAATGAGGATTAACCTGCGCTTTTAAATACGATAACTCAGCTTCACTTCTTTTTTCTTCACTATATTTTAATCTGTTGTTTATTCGAATCATTAAAGAAAAAAGTACCGCAACAAGAAAGACAAATAAGTTTTGTTTGAACTCAAATAGAAATGGCGGGCCATGTTTTTTATGACCCATGTGTTTACTTCCTTCTCTGAGTGTATTCTCAATGGTATGGTGGTGCTCATGTATATGACTTTCCCCAAATATATCCATCAAATAAATGGGGAGAATGCAGGTAATTAATATACCAATTCCCAAGAGAAGTCCATACTGAATGAAGTGTTTCTTGAAATAGAGTTGGGGGATAATGATATAATAATGAAGGTATACAAATACAACCAATAATGAATAAACCAACAAGTCTCTTTGCGCAAATCGGTTATGTGTTATAGTTTCACTAATGCTTTCATGTGGTGCATATAAAATGGGCAAGGAAATGAACAATACGATTCCTAAACTATGTAATAATATTTTTGACCAGTTTTTATACATGCTAAACAAAGATAAGTCTTGTGCTATGAGGCAATGATTATTGAGGTAAAGTAAACAAAGAATGAGGTTAAAAAACAATCTTTCCTTTTGCTTTAGATTTGATCCTCTTTGTTATGCTTTTTTTAAAACCATTTAAAACAATCTAGTAGGTCTATATCTTCAATTTTGTTCTAATTGTTCTTATACTATTATAGCAAGTTTGTATAATTTTCAATCAAAAAATTACTTTAAGTTAAATGTCATATTTGTGTTTTAAATCTCTGTAAGTGTCAGTAAATACAGGCGTTTATATAGATGTATGCTTCTTTACAAATCCATGACATTTGATAGTAAAAATACCATTCACCTCAATAAGATTATTTTTAGCCGCTTTTACTTTTTATCAAGTTAACATAAGCCTAACATTGATAAAAAAAACGACTATGAAAACTTTCAAATTATTCTTGCTATTGGCAATCCAAATGGTTTGGTGTTCCAACAATATTCATGCACAACAATGGGGTGATTATATTTTATATAGCACCCAAAACTCTACTACCACTACATTATTGGATACCAATAGAACTCTATTCAAAACTTGGTCACATGTAGGTTATAAAACTGGTTATTCTTCTTATTTATCACCAGGAGGCTATCTCTATAAAACAATAGCTAAATCAGGTGTGTCATTTACTGGTGGACCTATTTGCGGTCAAATTATAAAAATGGATTGGGCCGGAAATATAGTTTGGGATTATACTTACTCTACAACTGATTATTGTTCTCATCATGATTTTCATGTGATGCCAAATGGGAATGTGTTGTTAATTGCTTATGAACGTCATACTGCTGCCGAAGTAGCTGCAATGGGTGGTTCTTTCTCTGGTGAGGTTTGGTCTGAACATGTTGCCGAAATCAAACAAACAGGTCCAACTACTGGTGAGGTTGTTTGGAAGTGGAGGGTTTGGGATCATATGCTACAAAATACCGATGCATCCAAGCCAAATTATTATGCTGCTGCATTAGATCATCCAGAATTGTTAAATATCAATTACAATCTGAAGAAGGATTGGATCCATATGAATGGTATTGATTACAATCCCATCACAGACCAAATTGCAGTGAGTTCTCATAACTTGAACGAATGGTATATCATAGACCATAGCACTACTACGGAAGAGGCTGCAAGTCATGTTGGTGGTTTGTCTGGTAAGGGTGGCGATATCTTGTTCCGTTGGGGTAATCCTGCTGCTTATGGTGCCACAGGTACCACTATTCTTAATGTAACTCACGATGCACATTGGATACCAGAAGGAACTCCAAATGCAGGGCGTTTGGTTGGTTTCAATAATAAAGGTGTTTCATCTACTAAGTCATCTGTCGACCAAATTATTCTACCATCTAATGGATATAATTTTGATAGAACAGCGGGTCAAGCTTTTGCCCCTTCTACTTATACAGAACGTCATGCTTCTTCAGGATATACTAGTAATATGGGCAACTCTCAACAATTGCCAAATGGAAATATGTTGGTTTGTTTAGCATTGTCTGGGGTGGTTTATGAAATCAATGCAGCGGGTACTCAATTATGGAGTAAAACAATGGGAGGCTCAACATCTCAAGCTTTTAAATATGAGAAATGTTATGTTGAAAATGCTGCTCCTTCTCAACCAACTATCACTAGAGATGGTTCAATATTGCAAGCTTCTACTGCTAGTTCGTACCAATGGTATAAAAACGGTGTTTTAATAGATGGGGCTAATCAACAATCCTATACTCCAACTGAAAATGCTGTTTATTTAGTACGTATAAAAGATGCCAATGCTTGTTTTAATGTTTATTCTTCTTCCTACAAATATGCGGCCACTCCAACAGGTATTCTTGATGAATTGAAATTGCAAGAGTTAAAAGTTTATCCGAATCCTTCTACCGGTTTGTTTAACTTAGAGGTAGATGGTTTAAATGATTATCATGTAATGGTTTTTGCTATGAATGGCGAACTGGTTTATGATGCTGTCAATTCAAAAGAATTTGATTTATCTTCCCTTTCTAATGGTGTATACTTCTTACATGTAAGTGCTGAAAATAAAATTTCAGTTACTAAAAAATTAGTCATCAGTAAATAAAATCAGCCATGAAAAATCTAATTAAAATAAGTTTCATTTTCGCTTTTCATTTGATGTTTCTGAATCAAATCAGTGCAAAAAAAGTTAAGCTAAGTGTGAACATGAAGGGTCAAACCATCAATCCTAATGGTTTACATGTTTCAGGCGATTTTCAAACATTGGCGGGCTTTCCGGGTGGTGACTGGAATTCGGCAACGACGGCTTTAACTGTTGATCCAAACAACTCAAATATCTTTAGTGTGATTGTTGATATTCCTGCTGGAAGAAAATACGAATTCAAATTTGTTAATGGTGATTTGTTTTATGAGGTTGAATTTGTTCCTGAGGAATCAAGAGTAGGTTATGATTTTAATGATAATAGGTGGTTTTATCTTGATTCATTAGCCAATGATACTACCTTAATTGGTCCATTGATGTTCGCAGGTAATGCTCCTGAGTCTAAAAAGTTACTCCGACTCAAAGTAGATTTAAAGGGGCAAACAACCATCAATCCTAAGGGCATTCATGTTGCTGGTACATTCAATAATTTTGACTATAAATCTGCTTATATGTACAAGTTTATCAACGAGATTTATGAGTACCAAGTTTATGCAGATAGTGGTGAGACAATTAGTTACCATTTTGTGAATGGAAATACAGAGGCCAATGCAGAGGAGCTGCCTCAGACTTGTGCCGTCAATGGCAAGCGTCAAATACTCCTGACTACCGATTTTGTTGCAGATACAGTCTGTTTTTCTAATTGTCAATATTGTGCTACAACAGGTTTGATTTCTTTATCTAATCCAAGCAACTTTACCATTTTTCCAAATCCTGCTTTAGAAGAAATCACAATTAATGGTCTAGATGAAATTAGCCAGTTTCAGCTAAGTATTTACGATGCCAACGGTCAACTCAAATTAGATAAAACAGTAAGTAATCATCAAAGTATTCAATTAAAAGATTTGATGTTAAATCAAGGTGTTTATGTGGTGAAAATTCAAACAGGAAACAAAGTACTCACCAAAAAACTAATGCTTTACTAGACCTTGAAAAAAGTCAATTCCATATTAATTTTTGTCTTGGTTCTGTTCTGCAGTATTGTAAGCAGGGCACAATCCTTTTATGATTCAGATACCATTCAGAAAATAGAATTGTATTTTAGTCAGAGCAATTGGGATTACCAATTAGACACCTCTAAACTGGGTTCTGGTACATACTTATTGGCTTCGGTTAAATTAAATGGAGTTTACTATGATAGTGTAGGGGTAAAATACAAAGGCAATAGTTCATATGATTCAGTGAATGCTAAAAACCCTTTTCATATAGAACTCAATACTTTCAGAGAACAAAATCATGAAGGCTATACAGATATCAAACTAAGTAATGCTTATGGGGATCCATCTTTAATCAGAGAGGTTTTGTCTTACAGAATCCTGAACAATTATATGAAATCACCGAAGTCTGCTTTTGCAGAATTATATGTGAATGATAAGTATATTGGTTTGTATTCAAGTGCTGAAAGTATCAATGAAAAATATTGTGAACGAAATTTTTATTCATCACACGGTACATTCATCAAAGGTAATCCTTCTATAACGCCTGGTCCTGCTGTAAAAAGTAATTTGAAATACTTAGGTGAAGACACTTCATCCTATTACAATTATTATGAGTTGAAATCGGCAGCAGGTTGGACAGATTTAAAAGAACTCTGTTATATCATCACCAATAAACCAGAAGATCTTTCAAACATTTTTGATATCGACAAAGCATTATGGATGTTGGCTTTTAATAACCTGTTTGTTAATCTTGATTCTTATTCAGGTGTTTTTGCTCAAAATTATTATTTATACAAAGATCAATTAGGTGTATTTAATCCAATTGTTTGGGATGTCAATATGAACTTTGGGGCTTTCCCTTTTGCTGGTTCTCCAAATAATGGGATGGGTAGCTTGTCGGTAACAAATATGCAACAATTGAGTCCTTTATACCATTCAACTCACTCCGATTGGCCTTTGATTCAAACCTTATTTTCAAATGCAAAATGGAAAAGAAAATACTTAGCACATCTTAAAACAATGTTAAGCGAAATGATGGATTCAAGTGTTTGTTTCAATCTTGCTGATTCTTACCAGTCATTGATACGAAAAAGTGTTTTGGCTGATAGCAATAAATTTTTCTCCAATTCACAATTTGAAGGTTCATTGAATACAAATTATACTTTTGGTTCTTATCAAGTTCCGGGTATCAAAACAATCATGAATGCAAGAGCAACTTATTTGAAATCAACAACAGAATTAAATGTATTAGCACCTGAAATTAATTCTATTACTTTTAGTAATAACCAGCCTTCTATTGCTTCAACGGTCAAGGTGAGTGTAAGGGTTAATCATGCAAATCAAGTCTATTTTTCTTATAGAAATACCGCTCGTGAATTATTTAAAGAATTAGAATTATTTGATGATGGTGCACATGATGATGGCGCAGCTGCAGATGGAGTATTCGCCAATTTATTGACGATACAGAATTTGAGTACCCAATATTTTATCTATGCTGAAAATACAGATGTTGGTACTTTTTCACCTGCAAGAGCACAGCATGAATTTTATTATTTGGGTGCACAACCTTATACACTCACAAAGGGGAAAGTTTTTATCAATGAAGTATTGGCGAGCAACGATAAGTCAGACATCAATGAATATGGAATTTTTACAGATTGGATTGAATTATATAATAGCTCCTCTGAAACAGTTTCTTTATTTGGTTCTTATTTAAGTGATGATATCAAGAATCCTTATAAATACGCTTTCCCTTCTCATGCTAAAATTGAACCAGGGAAATTCTTGGTGGTTTGGGCAGATGGTTTAACTAATACCGAAAAATATTGTCATGCAAATTTTTCATTGGAATCAACAGGTGATGAGGTGCTTTTAAGCAATTCAAATGGTTTGATTATTGATAGTATAAGTTTTGCTGCGCAATCTGCGGATGTCTCTTTTGGGAGATGCCCAGATGCTTCATCTAATTTTGTTCAAATTTATCCTGCCACATTTCAAGAGTTGAATAAGTTCTTTTGTGTTGCTGGTCTGAGTTTATCTGATTCCAAAAAGAATTGGCTAGTTTATCCCAATCCTATTTTGGATGAGTTACATGTTGAAAATACAGTTGATAGATTGAAACAAATTAAAATTTATAATTTGTTTGGGAAAGAAGTATGGAGTTCTGCACCGAATGAGTTTACTTCGGAAGTAAATCTGTCGGGATTAACATCTGGTGTTTATATACTAGAGGTGTTGAGTCAAACAAATCAAAAAGGCTTAATTAAAATCATAAAAAAATAATAATAGAATGAAGTTATTCAAATCAGTATTTGTATTATTTGTCCTGATTTCTACAATAGGTATCAGTTCATGTAAAAAGCCCGAAGGAGAGGGTGGCACTGGCAGAATTAAAGGTAGTGTGTTGGCAGAACAATGGAATGCAACCTTTACCGTGAAGCAGGCGGAGTTTGCTGCAATGGATGAGTGGGTTTATATCATTTATGGTTCTGATATCAGTTATGGTGATCGAATCAGAACCAATTATAATGGAGAATTTGAATTCAAGTATTTAAGAGCGGGTAAGTATAAAATTTATGTTTATTCAAAAGATAAAACCTTAACCTCTGCCTCTGGTGATGTGGCTGTGGTTAAAGAATTGACCGTATCCGATGAAACCACCACCGATGCTGGCACTATTACTATCTATAAATAATCGCATGAAGAATTTCCTTTTA
>JBMLPO010000375.1:0-5404 GCA_049242065.1 Bacteroidia bacterium | reverse complement strand
TTCAGTGAATTGCCGCTACGGTGAAAACCCACCTCACCATTTTTCTGTATAAATGATAGGCGCCCAATGCCATAAATGTGCTGTATGCAACAGGTATCTCCTCTGGAATAACAGACATTGCCAATGTTAATCCCGATAATAAACTCTGAATAAAGTTACCTGTCTCAACATAATTCAATACACAAACCACCACAAAGGCAAGCAGTCCAAATAAGAGCATACTTACAATAAACTTTTTGATTTGTATTTGAAGCGGTGTTTTTACTTCTTCAATTTCAATCAATGAATCACCAATGGTTCCTAATTTGGTTAAGTTCCCAATTGTAGTTACTTCTGCTGTTGCTGAACCCGACAATACCATGGTTCCTTTGTAAACCAAAGCATCATCATTATCAGGACCTTTATACAATGGCAAAGATTCGCCTGTTAATAAACTTTCATTCACAGAAAAATCATTGGCCTTGAGTAATACCGCATCGGCGGGAATGGTATCTCCATCTTCCACTACAATGATATCACCCACAACTATTTCGGAAATTTGTATCTGAACCAATTCAGAATTTCTAATGACTTTGGCTCTTGGTCCGGTTAGATTTTTTAATGCCTCAACCGCACTTCTGCTTTTTGATTCCTGGAAAATAGAAATGCCCGAAACGATGATAATCGCAACGAGCATAATGATACCTTCTTGGTATTTCCCTAAAACAAAATACAATAATGACGATAACAAAAGGATGATGAACATGGGTTCGAGAACCACATCCTTTAATACCGTAAAAAACCGACTTTTCTCTTTTAACTCATTTTGATTGGAACCATGCTTCTCCCTTGAAGAGAGCACTTCTGCAGATGATAGGCCGGTTTGTTGGGAAGCAGGGCTCTGCATCCTTATTGTTTTGTCTTTCATAGTAGGCTTGTGAGAGGACCTTGGTAGATGCAGCAAGCTGTGGGGGGGCACCATGATTCTTGGTTTTCTGATGCAGCAAGCTGCAGGGGGGCACCATGATTCTTGGTATACCGATGCAGCAAGCTGCAGGGGGGCACCGCTATTCTATATATTACCATGCAGCAAGCTGCATGGGGGCACCGCGATTCCTTGGGTACCGATGCAGCAAGCTGCAGGGGGCACCGCGATGAATCGCGGTGTTACAGGATGTTGTTGATCTGTTCCTTGATCTTCTCGAGTTCGTCTTTCATCTCAACAACCTTTCTTTGCATTTGGGGGTGATTGCTTTTTGAGCCAATGGTATTGATTTCTCTTCCCATTTCTTGTGCAATGAATCCCAATTTCTTTCCACTACTGGCTTCTTTCATGGTTGTTTGGAAGTAATCGCAGTGCTGTTTCAACCTTGCTTTTTCTTCGCTGATATCTAGTTTTTCGAAGTAGTATATCAATTCCTGTTCGAAACGATTTTTATCAACCATATCGGCTGCCAACTTGCTCAATTCTTTGCTTAATCTTTCTTTGATGATTTCTATTCTTTCGTTTTCAAATGGCTCCAACTCATTCATTTTCTCCTCAATCTTCCTGCACATTTTCACCAATTCATTGCTCAACATTTCACCTTCTTGTTTTCGAAATTCATCGAACTTTAAAAAGGCAGATTGCACACATTTGAAAAGATTCTTGTAATCATCTTCATTGTTGTCATCTTCCTTAACTGCAAGGATATTCGGGAACTCGAAAATATTATTGAAGAAACTTGTTTGTGAAAGTTCTGTTCTTGCAGCCAACTTCTTCATTTCATTCAAATAGTATTCGGCTACATCTAAATTCAGCGGAGTTACTTTGTCTTCCGCATTTTTATAATTCATGGTAATAAAAACCGAAGCAGTTCCTCTTTCAAACATTTTTTGTAATTCTCTTCTCAATTCAGTTTCCTTGTGTTGCATGTTTCTTGGCATGCGTAAATTGAGTTCAAAAAACTTACTGTTGAGCGATTTCATTTCAACCTTACACTGGAATCTTTCAACTTCTGCTTCGGCCTGACCGTAGCCTGTCATGGATCTTATCATATAACGAAAATAGGAATTATAAACTTAGGAAATAATGATAAAATAAAGCTGTTAAACTGACTTTTTTACAATGGACGAATTGAAGAATTTGGTTTGTGAAGCAAGGTAAACTCCAAATGAAATGAGTAACATACTCAAAAGTTTATCCATGGTTAAACTATCTTTACCCGTGCTAATAGCAATAATGGCGGCCATCACGGGCTGTAAATAAATATAGGAACCCACCAAGCCTGAATCGGCATGACGCAAGGCATAAGCATTGAGTACATAAGTTAGAAATGTTGAACCGATTGTAACAAAGGCCAATACACCCCAAATATAATCAGGCAAAATTGCAAACTGCACTTCACTGAACTCAGTATAGGCAAATGGCAGTACCATAAAAAATCCGAAGAAAAAGGAATAAAGTGTAACTGTTAATGGATGGTATTTCTTCATCAAACGTTTTGCATACACCAAATAAAAGGCATAAATAATGGCATTTAATGTCACATAAATATCACCCAAAACTGTTTCCGAGCTAAAATTAAATCGGGTTCCACCCATCAACATCAAAGCGCCAAATCCTGCTATGAGAATGCCTGTTATTTTAGCAATGCTCAAACTTTCTTTGAGCACCAATGCCGCGAAAATGATAACAAATACAGGTGTATTCAGCATCAATACGGCTCCATTAATCGGAGTTGTAATTGATAATCCCTTAAAGAATAACATCATGTTTGCAGCCACACCAAATACTGCAGAAACCAATAGTGGAAGTAAATCTTTTTTGTCTTTGATACTTCCTTTCACAAAAATAGAATGGAAGATAAAAATACAAACAATGGCCACCATGATTCTCAAAAGAATGAAAGCAAATGGTTTGATGTATAAAGGCATGGCGAGTTTTGCCAAAGTGAAAGTGGCTCCATAAATAATAGAAACCAACAGTAAAGCCAGGTGTACTTTTAACTTAGTGCTCATTGATACTTGAATGGTAATTTAAATCGATGAGTCTGCTTCTTTTTTTGAACCTGAAAGTTAGCAATAATGCAGAAAAACTGAGTCCAATAGAGAGTGAAATCCAGATGCCATATAAACTCAGTCCAGTTTTAAAACCCAGATAATAACCTATAGGAATACCAATTACCCAATAGGCAATAATGGTAATAACAGTTGGAATTTTGGTATCACCAATTCCTCTTAGAATGCCTAAACCTACACATTGAATGCCATCACTCAATTGAAAAAATGCAGCGATGATGAGCAATCCTGCAGCCATTTCTTCCACATGTAAATCGTTGATATATAAACCAACTATCCAATGATTGAATAAACTAAAAACAAGGGCACATACACCCATAAAAGCAGTTGCCATTATCATAGCGGAATAACCAGAACGAATGATATCTTGTCGGTTTCTTCTGCCCAATGCATCACCCACGGCAATGGAACCACCAGCAGACAATCCAGTTGCAATCATGTATGTTACAGATGCAATATTGATGGCGACCTGATGCGCTGCTAATTCGTATTCTCCAATCCAACCAATTATAATGGCTGCAGTAGCAAATGCACCTACTTCAAAAAAATATTGAAATCCAGAAGGCAATCCAATTTGAAAAATTTTCTTCAACCAAATGATATCATGGTCGTGTTGTTTTAAGTGATGAAAATGTTGATACATTTGATGGAAACGAACATACAGATACATCATCACAGCCATCACCAATCTTGATAAAGAAGTAGCAACACCTGCGCCAAACAAACCCAATTCTGGCATTCCGAATTTTCCATAAATCAATACCCAGTTTAAAAACACATTGAGTAATAGAGCAATCATGGTAATCACAGCTGATGGTTTGGTTATACCTAATCCATCTGAAAACTGCTTCACTGCCATAAAAATCAACATGGGTAAAACACCTGCATTTAAAATATGGAGGTAGTTTTTGGTTAGTATAGTCACTCTTTCACTTTGACCAAACCATTCCAAATTTTCTGCTAAAACAAATAATACAATTCCAATAAAAACAGAAAGAATCAAAGCAGACCACATTGATTGTCTGAAGAGAATTGCACATTCATTGTTATGTCCTTCTGCTTTTGATTTCGCAACCAATGGAGAAACGGCAGTTAATGTACCAATACCTAAAATGGCAATTAAAAAGAAAACTGAATTAGCCAAAGAAGCCGCTGCAAGATTTACTGCATCCAATTTTCCAATCATCACAATATCGGCCACACCCATTAGAACAATACCCAGCTGCCCAATTATTATGGGATAACTAAGTTGAAGTGTTTTAATAAAATAAGGCCTATACGTATTGTAAAATTGGTTCATCATGGCCTGCGAAAGTAGGCATTATTCTCGAAATGACTTGGAGGAAAAATGTTGCAATTGATTGAACCAACTTGCACGAGTTAATCTAGGAGAATTTTAGATTTTGGTATTTATTTATAAATCGAAATCAAAAAACAATGAGTTAAATACATTTACAAGATTTTGAATTATCGTATTTCTTTTCAACTCGGATACAGAATTGCATTGCAATCATTCAACTCAATAAATAAAAAAAATCCCCGTCCTTTTGATGATGACGAGGATTTTTAACTAGTATTGATTGATTCAATTCTATTTCTGCAATTCTATAATCCTGATTGAATTGGGTTCAACAGAAATAGTAGAGAGATTACTCAAGACATCGCCATTGGCATGGTCTTCACCACCTGTAAAGCCTTGCATGCGTTCTGCAAATCTTTTGGTATCCAATTTAAGGGTTTCAGTTCCTCTGTTTAATATCACCATAAATGTGGCAGTTTCATCGTATCTGAAATATACATAGTGGTTGCCCTCTGGTGTGAACTGCATTAATTTTCCTGTTGTTAATGCTGAAAATTCTTTTCTTAATCCTGCTAACTTTTTAATATAATCAAATGCTTCATTTTCTTGAGAGGTTCTTCCGTTAGCAGTAAATTTATTCACCTTATCACCCGGCCATCCTCCCGGAAAATCTTGTCTGATTTGTCCATCATTGATTCTTGGCAATGGATTGGTGAACAATACTTCTGTTCCATAATAAATACTTGGAATTCCTCTTGTTGTCATCAACAATCCTATTCCCATTTTCCATTTAGCAAAATCTTGGTTGATGTCGGTAAAGAATCTGTTTACATCATGGTTATCGATAAAGGTTAAATTCAATTCAGGTTTATCATACAATCCATCATTCGATAATACATAATAAATTCTGGCCAATCCAGAATCCCATTTAGGTTTTACATTCAATGCTTCTAAAATTCCCCAGTACAAATGAAAATCTTTGGCACTTGTTAAATAAGAGCCCGTAGGTGATTTTTTGAAATTGTTGTTTTTGGTAAAAGCTGCCATGTGTAAAATACCTCCTTG
>JBMLPO010000374.1:0-8160 GCA_049242065.1 Bacteroidia bacterium | reverse complement strand
ATCAATTACTGGAACTTGAGATAAAGGAACCGATTTTTTGTCTTCTGTCCAATTATAACTAGCAAAAGTCCAATCGATTAACTCTTTTCCTCCTTTTGCACCAATTTTATAACTAACACCAGCATATAGATACATGCTGTTATCAAGCTTCTTATCTTTTGCTGCACCATCTAACCAATAGCTTTGGTTGTAATATAAATCTGCACCAGCCATAAAATCAAATTCACTTGTAATATATTTCTTAGCTTGGTAACCAAATACTGCATTTGAGGTCTTCCATCTTACTTTAATGTTCTCAATTGACTTGCCATCAGCTAAATCCAAATCCTGATTAAAATTATTTAGTCCTACACCAACACTCACATAGTGATTCCATACTCTTTTTTCTGCAGGTTTTTCTCCTAACTGATTCAGATTGAATAATGTTCTTACTCCAAAATTTGTAACAAGTGTATTAAAATGTTTGATATCAGAATTCTCATAATAACTTGGAGTTGCTATTGCACCTGATACATCCTGAGAACCACGATATTTATACCAACCTAAATTAGCTTGTACTGAAAAACCTCTAGTTAAAGAATAGCGGCCGTTTAATCCACCGCCTAAAGATGGAGAATATCCAATTCCAGTAAACATGATAGGAAGTCCTAAATGAGCATCAACACTTATTCTAGAGAAATCATATTTTTCATGAATTTCTTCTGGTTCATCTTTAAAATTCCAATCACTTAAATTGTGTGACTTATTGGCTCCAACTTTCAAATTAACTCCCAAATAGGTATTTAAGTAATTATCCAATTTACGATCAGAATATGCTCCATCCAACCAATAAGTTTCGGCGTAATTATATTCAGTTGCTAAAGTAAAATCAACAAAAGAATTCAGATAATAACGCACCCCTCCACCAAATTGGTAATTCTTAATCCAAGGACTGAAATTAAACTTTTCATTAATTGTAGTTGTACCATTAACATATGTTGAACTAAATTTATTAGCTATGATAAACCCTCCACCTAAGGTTACAAATGGAATCAATTTGTTATCAGGTTTATCCATTCCTAACACTTTGTTCAAATTATATTGAACGAATCCATTAAGACTTCTGAATTTATTGTTGTAACTTAATACATCATTTGGACCAATTGGATTTGAAGATAAAGGTCCAGGAGCATTGCCCGTGTTTTGTTTAACAAATGCAAAGGAATTGTAACGCGCAGCAACGCTAATGGTAGGGGTAATTGAATACCTTGCTCCTAAGCCATAGATCGCAACCAATCCTGAATTGATTGAAAAGAATGTAACAGGAATTCCATAATTTAAATCAATTGATAATGTGGGGTTTGGTGTTGCCTCTTTCTCTTGCGCAAATACCGAGGTGCCCAAAACAGCTAATGCAAGGGTTAAGAGAAATGATTTTCGTAACATATTGAATTTCATATAGTGTTATTTGATGCAAAAGTAACCGCTTTTCATTCATTTTAAAAGATACTCCAATTAAGAAATCATAAATATTTCTTCAAAACATTAAAACTTTAAAGTAGTTCTTTGCCACTTATTCACTATAACAAGCATTTTAAAGCATGTTTAAGGACTTTTACTCATTCAAAACTCTATAATCATTCTTTGAATAAAAAACTAAAATCTAACCCATTTTTTTTTATATTAAAGCATCTCACAAGGTATAATTATCGATTTAAACTTAAAATTACCCTATTTATATAAAAAAATACAAAAATCTCCACATTTGTATGTTTACTTCATTCAAAAATCCTCTTTCTAATAAATAATGGAGCTTACAAATCTCCATTTTTAGTTTTAGATTTTTACTCAAAAGGCCTATTTTCGTCGAATATGTTACATATTCTTCTTAATGATGTTCGTTCCGCCTTAAATATTGGATCAATTTTCAGAAGCTCCGATGCGTTTGCAATTCATAAAATTTGGTTAACAGGAATCTGTGCAGTTCCTCCAAATAAGGAAATTCTAAAAACGGCCTTAGGTGCAACTGAATCTGTTAATTGGGAATACCAAGAAAACCCATTGGAAATCATTAGAAGGCTGAAAGAGGAAGGTGTTAAAATTGTTGCAATTGAACAAAGTGATAAAAGTACTAGTTTAGAAACCTTTTCTCCTTTAAAAGACCAAAATTACCTGCTTATTTTAGGAAATGAGGTTGAAGGGGTTTCACAAGAAATTCTAAATCATTGCGAAACTCACCTAGAAATCCCTCAATTTGGAGAAAAGAAATCACTGAATGTTTCTGTAAGTGCCGGAATTGTACTTTGGCATTTCAAACTACATCAATTAAAATTCTAATCTAAGGTGTGATTTTCGTTATCACCTTCCTGTAAGAGGCAATTACTCCGATCCCCCCTTTAACATTTAAGTATTGAGGTATGGGTTCTGAAAAGGGGTCGTCTCCAAAATAATTAACACGCCTTCTGTGGTATTCATAATAATGAATGTCTGTAGTCAATAATACGATATTAAAGGAAGTAGAGTTTGACCCGCCATCATAATAATTCGTTTCACAAGTGCTAACCAGCTTTTTATTTAACTTTCCTGCATTTGATATAAACTCTGAACAAATTCCGTATGCAAATTCAGGGTTTCCTCCAGATGAGTAAAGCTGTTCGCTGTAGGCTCTATAATATAAGCCATTGCTTCCTGGATCTTGCCAAGTGGTTTTTATTTTGATTAAACCTTCTCCTTGTGGTCCAATACTTTTTAGCGTTTCAATAGTGTCTATCTTTACTGTTTCAAGTGGAATAATAGTTTTACCTGTAGCCGATTTACCTTGGTACTCCGCTTTTACCGTATACTCAAGTCCTGGCGTTAATTTAAAATTCGAATTACCAAAATAACTATTAAAATTAGAGTTGAACTTTAATGTATCTATTTCACCAATTGAACTTTGAACTGTGACAAATGCGTTTTTAATGTATTCAATTTCATTAAATGAGTTTGTACCAAATACCGGACTAGAGTAAGATAACTCCACTTTTACAACTGTATCTTCTGGCGACAAAAATGAAAACATTACCAATTCTTTTTCAGCTTTGGGAGGATCTATATTGGTAACCATTTTCTCACAAGAACTAAATACTAAAATCATTCCCAAAAAGCTGATAAGGTTTTTTAATTTGCTCATAATTAAAACTTGATGTGGTATGAAATACTTGGAATAATTGGAAACAATGAAATCTGTTTAAGAACCCTTTTGCCTGAAGCAAAGAAACCTGAATCCTCATAACCAATAAAATAAAAAAACGGATTCATTCTATTGTATAAATTATAAACACTTAGCTCCAAAGTTCTCTCATATTTTTCAAACTTTTTAGTGATTCGAAGCCCAATATCCATCCTATGGTAGGGCGCCATTCTGAACTCCCCTCTTCCTGTATATTGGGAAACAAAATTTCCAAAAAAATCATTTCCATTTGCTGTGCCTGGATTGTGTATGGGCGCATTGTATTCTGCTATTGGCATGGTGATTGCATTTCCTGTTCCGTAAACCCATGTTCCACTTAAGGTAATTCCGTTTACGCCTGAACTCTGTTCTCTAATTTTCCATATACCAACAAGGGAAATATCATGCCTTCTATCGTATCTGGCCCAGAATTTTTTACCGAAATTAATTTCATCAAACTGTAATTGGGTCCATGACAATGTATAACCTATCCAACCCGAGAATTTTCCACTTTTTTTCTGAAGCAAAAACTCTGCACCATAACTCCAACCTCTTCCTGTTGTAATATTCTCTTCCCAATTAAAATTATCCGATTGGTCGCTACTTGCATCTCCAGTTACTTCCAAAAAACTAGCTCCCTCTTTATAGGATATTACATTTTTTGATTCTTTGTAATAACCTTCAATACTTAACATCACCTCTTTATCAATAAAGTCTTTAGCAAAACCTCCAGCAACTTGCCAACTATTTTGTGGTTTTAAATTGTCAGTTGCTGGCACCCACAAATCTGTTGGCAATCCTATTCCGGTATTAGTTAATAAATGTACGTATTGATTCATAATTGAATAGGAAGCTTTAGCAGACAAGTCCGACTTAATCATATAAACACTGCTTATTCTTGGCTCAAAATTCAAATAGTTGTTTGCATTTGCAATAAAATGCGAAATCCTTAATCCTGTATTTAATTTAGCTTTTTGCCCTAATTTTATGTCATCCTCTGCATATACCGCATTTTCCCAGGATCCAATCTGGTTCTTTTTATTTTCATTTATTCCGGAAAAATCATCCCGATAAACCATCGCCGATGGAGTAAAAGTATGTCTTATAATTAAAGCGCCTGCTTTAATTGTATGCATAGGATTGGGCCTGTAATCGAAATCATATTTAAACGATAAATCTGTAATGCCGGAAGAATAATTTAATAGGTATTTACTTCCATTAAAATTAGTTTCCTGCCCTATTCCAAAATTATAATTACTGAAAACCAATGATGCATTGCTAAATAACTTCCCGTTAAATAGATGATTCCAACGCAAAGTACCAGTAGCATTACCCCACGACATAATACCTTCATCAGTATTACCAGCAGAGTAGTTTGATTTAAAATAGAATTTATCTCTACCTAAATAACCACTTAAGAACAACCTATTTTTTGAATCTATTTCATAATTGGCCTTTGCATTTAAATCGTAAAAGTAATAACCAGCTTTTTCTGGTCCTGTTTGAAGAGGCAGAGTCAATACATCAAAATAAGTCCTGCGCCCTGAAACAAGAAATGAGGACTTCTTTTTAATTATTGGTCCCTCAAGTACTAATCGTGAAGATAACAATCCAACACCAGCCTCACCATGTAACTTTTCTTTATCCCCATCTTTCATTTGCATTTCAAGAACTGATGACAATCTACCACCATATCTAGATGGAAAGCCACCTTTTGTTAACTCAATTGATTTTAACGCATCACCATTAAAAAGTGAAAAGAAACCAAACAAATGAAATGCATTATATACAATTGCATCATCAAGCATGATTAAATTCTGGTCAGGTCCTCCACCTCTTACGTACAACCCTGAATTTCCTTCACCCCCTTTTTGCACTCCCGGCAATAATTGAATAACTTTTAAAACATCCTTTTCTCCTAATAAAGCTGGAATTTCCTTAATCTGATGAACAGGAATTTCTATTGTACTCATTCTGGAATTATCTGAAATCTTTTGGTAACTTTTTGATGCTACAACAACCAATTCTTTAAGATTCTTATTACTTTCTAACTCAATATTCAATTCTTTATTTTCAAATACGAAAACCTTAAATGCTCTTGGCGTATAACCTACATAACTTATTAAAAGTTCAATTGTGTCTGAAGGTATCGTTATCGAAAAAAAGCCATAGTTATTAGATAAGGTTCCTGTCTTGAGTTTAGGGATAGCTACACTAGCTCCAGGAAGTAATTCCCCACTTCCCTTTTCTCTTACAAAACCACTTATGGTGTATTTAGTTAATCCTTGAGCTTTGCCATTGTTAACAAGGCAGAGAAACATCATTAATCCAAAAACGAATTTTACTCTCATAAGAAAAAAAATGTCACGCTAAAACGTGACATTGGTTAATTTATTTTATTTAAAACTTATTTTTAAACATCATACTTTCAACAGGTTTTACACCTCGTTTGTTATATTTTGCATTCTTCTTTGTGTTATACATGGTTTCAATATCACCTTCAACAACGAAGTAAATTAACTGACCTATAGGCATTCCTGCATAAATTCTTACGGGCTGCGCACAACTAATTTCTAAGGTCCAAGTATTACAAAACCCAACATCACCTTTACCTGCTGTTGCATGAATATCAATTCCCAATCTACCTGTACTTGATTTACCTTCTAAAAATGGTACATGTTTATGAGTTTCAGTATACTCTGCTGTTACACCTAAATATAACGTATTGGGTTGTAATACAAACCCCTCTAAAGGAATTTCAAATGTTTCAATTTTATTATGCTCCCTAGCATCTAGCACCCTATCCTTGTAAGTTGCCAAATAACGCCCTAAATGAACATCATAACTGTTGGTTCCTAAACACTCTTTGCGAAATGGTTCGATAAGAATATTTCCGGCCTCTATTTCTTCTAAAATTCTTTTGTCTGAAAGGATCATATTGCAATTTTAACTAATTAAAACTTTTTGAAAAGGAAAATTCAAATTATTTTGGATGCCAATTATTAAAACTATGAGTGAAACAGCAAATTTAGGAATAGGTAGTAGGGTACGTCATCATCAGTTTGGTGATGGAGTAATAACTAATGTAAAATCAGAAACTTACAAAGTAACATTTATTCAAGAGGGACCAAAAGAGATTTCACGATATCAACACAATATGGAAATAATTGATGGTGTAGATGCTCCAGAAGATATGATTAGCAGTGCTGAAATGGAGAAAACACTAATTGGTATATTAAGAAGATGGACAGAAATTCCTGAACATGTAAGTATGCATGGTAAATGGACAGGAGGAAAAATGATACTTCAACCAGGTGATAAAAACATGGCGGCTAAGGAAATTCCTATTGACACATTTTTCCATAAAATCGTAATGTTAAGAGACCGTTTGAGGGTTATGGAACAAAGAATTAATTCCAATGATAAAATGACAGATGAGGAAAAAGTAAATATGCAACAATACATCACAAGAATTTATGGTTCTTTAACAACCTTTAATGTGTTGTTTAAATTTCCTCATGATCATTTTGTTGGAGATAAAAGCAAAGAGGACTAAAAATTGAAGTTAGAACTCTTCAATTTTCCAATGAAATATGAGTTTATCATCCCCACAAGTAATAAGTTCATTATTGCTTAACCATATTACTTTATTCACTGAATTGACATGGGCGTCTTGCTTAAACCTATCAACTACCTTGAGTAATTTCAATGTCTGAGCATCCCAAATTTTAAGTGTTTTATCAATACTAACAGTTGCAATCAAGCTGCCATTTGGACTTGTTTGAATATCATTGATATGATAATTATGTGCGGGCAGTTCTTTTAATAAACTGGTATGATGCCATTCTTTTAATATTGCATCTCTTCCTCCTGATAGTAAGGTTTGTTGAAGAGAATTATATGCTAATGCAAACACTGAATTTTCATGGGCCTTGAACTCCTCCAAAACAAATGTTGGTTCACCCCAAATAAATTCACGAATCATACAATCGCTATAACCAACATTGAATCCCGACCCATCTGGTTTTAATGCAATAACCCTTGCAGATTTATCAGAACAATTCAAACTTTGAAGCAATGAAAAATCTTTCAGACTCCAGATTTTCACTTTGCCATCTCCACCTGCTGTAATCAGTTGTTCTCCAACCAACTTCATGTCATACAAACCTTGCTGATGTGCTTCTATATTTCTTATTTCAGTTTGATTTTTTAAGTTAATCACATGTAAATTTCCGGAAGCAGTTCCTGCAAACAAATAACCCTCTCGCATATTAATATGAAAACAATAAATGGGCCTATTTACCCTGCAAATAAGCTTCCCATCTGTTGTTCCATTTAAACTCCATTCTACTATATAGCCATCTCCTGCTCCACTGTAAAATCTATCTGAACCTTTTTCATAACCTAAAGAAAAAATTGAATCTTTATGGCCTGAAAATTTATTTTGAGTTAAAATCTTCATGAACCGCGAAATTAGTTTCTTTTTATAAAACTACGTTTGTTTAAAAATCATTACACTTGCATTTAATCAAGAATATGCCTTTAGAGAGAATTTTTAATATCGGACCTCATTCAACTATTGCTATCTGGAAAATAAAAGAAACCAAACAAGAATTAGCAGAATTATTGGGCGACAAAATCTATGAACCTTCTAAAAAAGTAAATCCTGTTGAATCTGTTGGCTTACATTGGTATGCAAGCAGGGTTTTACTTCAATTTGTTTTTAAAGATAGCGTTTTTGAAATTCATAAAGATCCTTTTAATAAACCATTATTAAAGGTAAATGGGAAAGACTATTTCATTAGTATAACTCACTCGTTTGAATATGCCGCTATTTTTGTAAACCCACATTTGGAGACTGGAATTGACATGGAGAAAATTGACGAAAGAGTAAACAGAGTTAGTCATAAATATATGAATGATGAGGAGAACTCATTTACCCAAAATTGCAATACCACCATTTATAGAAC
>JBMLPO010000373.1:0-7550 GCA_049242065.1 Bacteroidia bacterium | reverse complement strand
GCTGAATTGATATCCTTCAAATACCTTCTTCTTCCTTGTAAAGTTTGTACATATCCATGTTCCTTAGCAAACTCAATGGTTTCACTCATATAAGTTCTAATGCCTGGATATTGTTTAAAGTACTCATCAATCATCTGAGTAGCTTCTTTTCTTGGTATTCCTAAATTCTGACTCAATCCAAATGGCGTCTGACCATATATCAAACCAAAATTAACGGCCTTAGCATTTCTTCTTTCATCACTTGTTACTTCTTCAATGGCTTTTCCAAATACTTTAGCCGCTGTGGCTTGGTGAATATCATAACCCTGTTTAAAAGCTTCTATCATATTCTCCTCATTGGCAATAGCTGCAATGATTCTTAATTCAATCTGAGAATAATCAGCGCTCAATAAAACATACTCTTCGTTTTTGGGAATAAAGGCTTTTCTTATTTCTTTTCCTCTATCACTTCTAATCGGAATATTCTGCAAATTCGGATTATTAGAACTCAATCGTCCGGTTGCAGCAACAGCCTGATTAAATGAACTATGAACTCTTCCAGTTTTAGGATTGATCATGGTTGGCAAGGCATCTACATAAGTCGATTTTAATTTTTGTAACTGCCTTACATCTAAAATACATCGAGCAATTTCATGTTCACTTAATCCTTGTAAAATATCTTCTCCTGTTTGGTATTGTCCTGTTTTAGTTTTCTTGGCTTTGGGGTCTAATTTTAAATGTTCAAATAATACTTCGCCCAATTGTTTTGGTGATGAAATATTAAAGGGAACACCTGCTAATTCAATGATTCTTTTTTCTAATTTCTGGATTTCAATCTCAAGTTCTTTGGAATAAGCATTTAAAAAATCCGAATTGATTCTTATGCCTTCCATTTCCATATCACTTAAGACATGTACCAAGGGCAATTCAATTTTATTGAACAAATCCAAAGCACTTTTTTCAATCAATTCAGGTGCGAGTTTTTGTTTCAATTGATAAGTGATATCAGCATCTTCTGCAGCATACTCTTTTATTTTTTCTAGAGGAACATCACGCATGCTCAATTGATTTTTGCCTTTTTTGCCAATCAATGTTTCGATGCTAACAGGTTCATAATTTAAATAAATGCCACTTAAATAATCCATCCCATGTCTGAGGTCGGGTTCAATTAAATAATGAGCCAACATGGTATCGAATAGTGGTCCTTTTAAATCTAGACCATAGTTTTTAATGATGTTTAAATCATACTTGATATTTTGGCCAATTTTGGTGATAGACTCATTTTCAAATACAGGTTTAAATTTTTCAAGAATTCTTTTAGCCTCAGTTTCGTCTTCAGGAAATGGAATATAATAGGCTTCATGTGCTTGCCATGAAAATGAGAGTCCAACAATAGATGCTTCTGTACTTTCTAATTGAGATGTTTCAGTATCGAAGCATATTTCGTTTTGCTGTAAGAGTAATGAAATGAGTTCATCTATTTCTGATTCTGAACTTGCAATTTTATATTGGTGTTCTGTATTGGTTATTGTGTTTTTGGGGGCCGACTCTTCTTCTTCGGTTTTGGTATTTTCAATACTTGTGTTTATAGCTGTTGTATTTTTGCTTTCAACACTTCCTTGATTAAACAAATCGAAGGCGCCACTAGAGGCTTGTTGTTGTTTGCTGACTGTGCTTTCTGGTGCAGCATTCGAATCTGGGAATAACCTTTTAAGAAGCGTTTTAAATTCTAATTCAACAAAGAGTTGTTCTGTTTTTTCTTTATCTGCCTTTTCAATTAATAAAGCTCTTTCATCAAACTCAATTGGAACATGGATATCGATAGTTGCCAATCGTTTTGATAATAATGCTTGTTCCTTATTGTTTTCTACATTCTCTTTTTGCTTTCCTTTGAGCTCATGTGTATTGGCAAGTAATCCTTCAATGCTACCATATTTTTGCACCAACACTTTAGCAGTTTTTTCGCCTACACCTGGTACGCCTGGAATATTATCTACTGCATCACCCCATAGTCCTAAAATATCTATTACCTGACTTACCTCTTGAATTTCCCATTTTTTGAGGATTTCGGGTACACCCAATATTTCAACATCATTTCCCAATCGAGCGGGTTTGTAAATGAAAATATGGTCTTCTACTAGTTGTCCAAAGTCCTTATCCGGAGTCATCATATACACATCAAAATCGGCAGCAGCAGCTTTTTTTGCAAGGGTCCCAATGATATCATCAGCTTCATATCCATCCATCATTAAAACGGGAATATTTAAGGCCTGGGTTATTTTTAAAATATAAGGTAGTGCTTTTGTGATATCCTCCGGTTGCTCTTCTCGGTGAGCTTTATAATGTTCGTATTCAATATGTCTTGCAGTTGGAGCAGCTGTATCAAATGAAACACCTATATGGGTTGGTTTTTCTTTTTTTATTACATCAAGCAAAGTGGTAGTGAAACCAAAAATGGCTGAAGTATTAAAACCGTAGCTGGTAACCCTTGGGTTCTGGCTAAATGCGAAATAGGCTCTGTATACCAATGCCATTCCATCTAATAGAAAAAGTTTCTTTTCTCTCATGCTTGCAAGATATGTTTTTTGTTGATTGCGCTCATCAGGTCGGTTTCAATTTCATAGGTACTATTTTGCTTCACATAATTAGACCTTAGAGAAAGAGGAATTGAATTGAAGTGCCTTTTTCTGCAATTTGTAAAACAAAAAAGCAGCCATTACAGCTGCTTTTTTGAAGTGGGCCCACCTGGGATCGAACCAGGCACCTACTGATTATGAGTCAGTTGCTCTAACCGAATGAGCTATAGGCCCTTTTAGAGGACTGCGAAAATAAGACTTGGTTAATTCTTTACCAAATTGAAATTCGACTCTTTTTAGCCTTTGCTGCTTTTTCTGTACTTTCGGATTTTATTCATTACCATGGAAAGAGGAGCTATAACTTTTGGAGGTGTTTTTTTTAAGTGTCAGGATAAGAACAATTTAATTGCTTGGTATAAAAAGCATTTGGGTATTCCTTTAGCCTCTTGGGGTGCTGTTTTCCCTTTTGAAAATGCTTATAAAAATCATCCAGAGGCTTATAATGTTTTTTCTCCTTTTTCTGCTGATACCAACTATTTTGAGCCTTCAGCTTCTCCATTTATGTTTAATTTTATTGTAGAAAATTTGGATGCTTTATTGGTATGCTTGTCTGCTGAAGGAATCAAACAAGTAAAGCCGCTTGAGTCTTCTGAGTTTGGTAAATTTGCGTGGATATTGGATTGTGAAGGAAATAAGGTAGAACTTTGGCAACCTGTTAAATCATCAAATTAATGAATTCTATTGTTAAGGCTCCCGAGAAGAAGTGGTTTTATCCATTGATTTCTGCTCCATTGTTTTTGTTGATGTTACTTCCCATGCCTGTTTTGTATTTGTTGTCTGATTTTTTAAGGCTATTGGTAGTAAAGGTATTTGCTTACCGTAAAAAAGTAGTCCTAGAGAATTTGCGCAATTCTTTTCCTGATAAAGATGAAAAATGGATAGAAGATACGGCATGGAAATTCTACCAAAACCTTTTTGATGTGATTTTAGAAACACTCAAAATGCTCACTATTTCCAAATCTGAATTGGCCAAGAGGATTAAGCTGAATGGTCCTGATTTGATAGAATCTTACCAGCTTCAAAAACAATCCTTTATTTTAGTTGGTGGACATAATGGAAATTGGGAATGGGGTGGTCAGCATATGCACAATATGGGTTATTCAATGGGTGTGCTGTATCATCCATTGAGTAGTAAGTGGTTCGATTGGCTGATGTATTTCCAACGCACACGATTCGGATTGCAACCAATTCCCATGAGTGCTACTTTAAAAGTGATGCTTGCTTTCAAACAAGAATTTTATTGTTATGCTTTCATAGCCGATCAAACACCAAGTAGTGAAAACTGTCATTGGATGGAATTTCTTCATCAGGATACTCCTGTGTTTATGGGACCGGAAAAGATTGCAAAAAAGTTTAATTATCCAGTTGTTTTTTGCGATTTATATCGAGTTGGAAGAGGTTATTATGAACTCAATTATAAATTGGTAACAGATTCACCAAAAGATGAGCCTGATTTCGCAATTACCGAAAAACATACCCGTTTTTTAGAACAACAGATTTTGAAACAACCAGAGGCTTGGTTATGGAGCCATAGGAGATGGAAACATAAACGAAAGGCCTCAAGTGATACAAATTAATAACATGAAAAAAATTGTCATTCTTCTGGTTCTTTTTTCGTCTTTACTTCAATCTTGTAAAACCACCGAGCAAGCAGATTCTTTGTTTGTGAATGCCAAAGTTCATAGCTTAGATTCTGCCATGAACGAGTATGAAGCTTTTGTGGTTAAGGATGGAAAAATACTTGCTTTAGGTGATGAGAAAAGCCTGAGTAAACGATATGAAGTAAAGGAAAGAATTAATTTAGGAAACAGTCATGTTTATCCTGGACTCATAGATGCACATTGTCACTTCTTTGGATTGGGAATGTTTTTGCAACAAGCCGATTTAAGCGGAGCCCTTTCTATGGAGGAAATTACTGAGCGTTGTTTGAAGTTCTCTGCAGGTTCAACTACTAAATTTTTGCGAGGTAGGGGATGGGATCAGAATTTGTTTTCTCAAAAAGAGTTTCCTGATAATACATTGTTAAATACAGCCTTTCCTGATATCCCTGTTTTTTTAAAAAGGGTTGATGGACACGCCGCCATTGCCAACGATTATTTACTTCAGCTTGCAGGAATTCATGCTGGAACTCAAATTTCAGGAGGTGAAATTATCATTAAAAATGGTAAACCAAGCGGGGTTGTTTTAGATGAAGCTGCTGATTTTGTAGAACGATTTTTACCATCTTATTCTCGGTCTGCTTATATTCAAGCTTTAATAAAAGCTCAAAGTGAATGTTTTGATTATGGGCTAAGTTCAGTTCATGATGCAGGACTAGATCCAGAGATCATTGAGTTGATAGATTCCTTACAAACAGCTGGAACATTAAAGATTCGAATCAATGCCATGTTGAGCATCTCAAGGGCTAATTTTCGCTATTTAGATTCGATGGGTGGCATTAAAAAAGACCGACTACTTGTACAATCCTTCAAAATGTATGGAGATGGCGCATTGGGTTCTAGAGGCGCTTGCTTAAAAAAGCACTATACAGATCGACCAGGTCATTATGGTTTTCTCATTTCCTCTCCTGATACTTTGGAAGCCATGGTGAAGTTAATTGCGTCGAGTAAGTTTCAGTTAAACACACATTGTATTGGCGATTCTACCAATGCATTCATCCTACAATTGTACAATCAATACCTTCCCGAAAACAATGATAGACGATGGAGGATTGAGCACGCCCAAGTTGTGCAAGCGCAAGACCGCAATTTGTTTGGTAGAAGAAATATTATTCCTTCGGTTCAACCTACACATGCAACTAGCGATATGCTTTGGGCTGGCGAAAGATTAGGTGCTGAGCGTTTACAATCAGCTTATGCCTATAAGGATTTATTGAAACAGAACAATTGGATTCCTTTAGGTACTGATTTTCCTGTTGAGGCTGTTTCTCCTTTTTATACTTTCGATGCGGCAGTTTCTAGAAAAGATGCGAATGGTTTTCCATTAAAAGGGTTTTTGCCAGCACAGGCCTTAAGCAGAGAAGAAACACTCAAAGGCATGACTATTTGGGCTGCAAAAGCAGGATTTCAAGAACATGAAATTGGTAGTCTTGAACAAGGAAAAATGGCAGATTTTATAGTTTTGGATATCGATTTGATGACGTATGATTTGTTTAAAATTAGAAATTTGAAGGCTAAAGAATTGTATGTGGCGGGCGAGAAAGTTAAATAAAATGGCTGATATTCAGATTACTAATAGAAATTCAAATAAAAGGTTTGGACATTAAATGTATATACATATAAATTTGTATTGAAATCACATGAGGTTAGAAGAAGCGATTAAGCAAACCAAGTTCGTAAGTCAGCAACAAAAAGCTTTCTTAAACTTATTTTATCTCAGCGGTTTAATGAAATCTGCGCAAGCAAGGTTTTTTAAGCAGCATGATTTATCTCCGGAGCAGTATAATATTCTCAGAATTCTGAGGGGACAATATCCAAATCCGGCTAACATAGGCTTATTACAGGATAGGATGTTAGACAAGATGAGTAATGCATCGCGATTGGTAGAAAAGTTAAAGCAGAAGGCTTTGGTTACAAGAGAAGAATGTCCTAGTGACAGACGCCAAGTTGAGGTCTTGATTACAAAAGAAGGTTTGGACTTATTAACTGCCCTCGACCCTTCAATCAGGAGATTTGAAACTGATTTTAAGGGATTGAATGAGGAAGAGTTGATCTTGTTAAATGAATTGCTAGGAAAACTAAGTGATGGTTTTGAAAAAGAATAATTTTCAAACAAATACAAATTCAATATGAAAAAGTTAATGACTTTAGTTGCAATCGCAGGTCTGGGTTTATCTGTGTTTGCTGGTTCTCCAAACAAAGCTGCTAAAAAAGCTGCTGATTCTTACACTGTAGATGCAGCTGCTTCTACTTTCAAATGGCATGCTAAAAAAGTTACAGGTGAACATTCAGGTGTAGCTACTTTTAAAGGTGGTTCAGTTTCTTTAAAAGGTAATGTTTTAGTTGGTGCTGAGATTTTGGTTGATATGACTACAATTGATGCAACAGACTTACAAGGTGAGTGGCATGATAAATTGGTAGGTCACTTAAAGAGTGATGATTTTTTTTCAACAGAAAAGCACACTACTGCTACCATTAAAATTAAATCAGCAACTGCAATCAAAGGTGCAAAAGCTGGTGAAAACAACTACAATGTAGTAGCTGATTTAACTATTAAAGGAATCACCAAAGAAATAAAATTCGGTGCATTCGTAGTAGTTAAAGATGGTCAAGTAATCGCTAATGCTGATTTTGATATTGATCGTACTTTATATGATATCAAATACGGTTCAGCTTCATTCTTCGAAGGAATTGGTGACAAAGCAATTGCTAATACTTTTAATGTAAAAGTTAGAGTTGTAGCTAAGAAATAATTTTAGTTTAGGGTAATCAAAAAGGCAGCCATTGGCTGCCTTTTTTTTTGTTTAAATTCAACTAATTAAAACTTTATAAAACCTCTAAGGCCAATTCTGGAGGCCTTGCTACAATTGCTTTTTCTTCAGTTTCAATAATGGGTCTTTCCATCAATATCGGATTTTCAATAAGTAGTTTGATGTAATCACTTTCACTTAAATTTTTTCCTGCATAGGTTTCTTTAAACAAAGGCTCCTTTGTTCTAATTAGTTCAGAAGCTTTTAAACCTAGCTTTTTTAATAAGCCTTTTAGCTGTTTCTGAGTAAGCGGATTTTTCAAGTATTCTACTACTTCAAAATCGATTCCTTTCTCTTGCAAAATTTGCAATGCAGATCGGCTTTTTCCGCAACGGTTGTTATGGTATATTTTTATCATAAGTTTTAGTATATAGTACTTGTTTAATGAAGATTATTTTATTGTCAATGATATAAAAAAACGGGGCCGATTTCTCGAACCCCGCTTTAGCCTATGAAACAAATTGCAC
>JBMLPO010000372.1:0-11879 GCA_049242065.1 Bacteroidia bacterium | reverse complement strand
CTTCATCAAAACATCTCCATTCTTTGCATCTATCAATACAAATTGCGATTGATTCTGATCTGTAATTTTCCAAGCCAATTGATAGTTTACTGTATGGGTAGATTCATCAGCTACAGGTAATAAACCCAATCTATAATTGATGCATGAATTAAAAGGAATCTCAGACTTTGCAGTTTGAATTGCTTCGTTAAAAGAAACAGTTGCATTGAGGTCTAAATCACTTGGTAAATTAATTTGTGCTCCACCAAAAATATATCCCTCTTTTTTACCCTTACTTATTTCATATTGTTCAAAAAACAACAATAAGTTTCCGTAAAACACATCACAATTCATCTTGAGCATGTATTCGTCATTAACTATTGAATTGACTCTTAATTGCGGATATTTAGCCAGCGTATCTAAAAATTGTGGAACTTGATTGAGTGAACTTAAGTCGCACAAGTGTTGCCTATCTTTTAACTCAGTATATGAATCACAAATTTGCCCATCTCTTTTACAAGCATTAAACACAAGAAGAATCAATAATGCCATTAATACTTTCAAGTTGTTAAGTTTCATAAAATTGGTATTTAGTATAATTAGACCAAAATAATAAATCTCTATTGCTATGCATTCTTAATTTCGACGAATCCCATTCCAAATAAATAAAACTTAATAAGCCATCTGGTGTTTCTTCTTTATGAAATCTATCATTACAATAATTTTCATACTCATGGGATCAATCAGTTCAGCACAAAATACAATTTACCAATTTCAAGTTGAAGACCTGGATGGCAATCAGGTTTCACTTGAACAATACAAGGGTAAAGTGGTATTGATTGTGAATACAGCAAGTGAATGTGGCTTTACTCCTCAATACAAAGAATTAGAGGAATTATACCAAGAATTCAAAGATTCAGGATTGGTCATTTTGGCCTTTCCGAGTAATGATTTTGGTGGACAAGAGCCTTTAAACGGTAAGGAGATTGGAAATTTTTGTAGTACCCAATTTCATACTACATTCCCTGTTTTTGCTAAAATAAAAGTAAAGGGAACCTTTGCTCATCCATTGTTTGAATTCCTTTCGAATAAAAAGAAAAATGGTAAAGTTGGCTTGGCACCAAAATGGAACTTCCAGAAATACTTGATAGATAAAAATGGGCGGGTTCAGGATTATTATTTGAGCATCACCTCACCTACCAGCAGCAAGATCAAATCTGCGATATCCCAACTACTGTAGCACCGCGATTCATCGCGGTGCTGTACCGAGCAACGCGAGGGTAAAACGCCGAGCAACGCGAGGGGCACCGCAGAGCACCACAAGGGCGCACCGCCGAGCAACTCGAGGGTACACCGCCGAGCAACGCGAGGGCGTAACCTAGAGCACCACGATGGGCGCACCGCAGGGAACCACGATGGGGATAAAGCAGGGAACGGCGATTCATCGCGGTGCTACAAAAAATAATTTCGGTTTTTACGAATAAACCATGTACTTCGCTATATGGCAGCTCCCATTGGTGTATTTGATTCCGGCTACGGAGGACTTAGCATATTAAAAGAATTGGTAAAGGAATTACCTGAATATGATTATTTGTATTTGGGTGACAATGCTCGCGCTCCTTACGGAACGAGGTCTTTTGATACTGTTTACCATTATACATTAGAATGCGTTCAACACTTATTTAACGAAGGTTGTGAGTTAGTGATTCTTGCTTGTAATACAGCTTCAGCCAAAGCACTTAGAACCATTCAACAAAAAGACCTGCCTAAGATTGCTCCCAACAAAAGAGTTTTAGGAGTAATTAGACCAACAACAGAAATGGTTGGCAAATTAAGCACCACTAAAACAGTTGGCATTTTAGGAACTTCAGGTACTGTCCAATCTGAATCTTATGTGGTAGAGATACATAAGTTTTTTCCTGATATCAATGTAGTCCAAGAAGCATGTCCGATGTGGGTACCATTAGTTGAGAACAATGAACATAAAGGTGATGGTGCTGATTATTTCATCAAAAAACACTTAGACCAAATACTCAAAAAAGGACCAGAAACGGATACATTGGTTTTAGGTTGCACTCACTATCCTTTGTTATTGGATAAGATAAAAAAATATTTACCACCTCACATCAAAGTTTTAGCACAAGGTGAAATCATTGCTCATAGCTTAAAAGACTATTTACAAAGACATCCAGAAATAGAAAGTAAATGTGGCAAATCGGGTAAACTCAGATTTCTTACTACAGACGACAACCTCATCTTCGACAAAATGGCAAGTATATTTTTCGAAAGAGAAATTGTATCGGAACATTGTGTAATTTAGCACCTGGCGGCTGGCTTCTAGCTCCTGGCTTGCATTTCTGCCAGTATTAAATTGGATTTCAAAAGAAAGATTAAGTCGATTACAGTTAACTATAACGATTAAATCTTATAGTTATATGTATTTTGTTCGTTTCTACTTCAAGGCCAGAAGCAAGTGGCCAGGAGCCAGAAGCTGTCTTAATGATTCAAAGTAACCACACTCACGCCATCGCCACCAAAATCAATATGCTCATCCTTTACTGATGCAACAAGTTTATTCGATTGTAAATGTTCACGAACCAATTTCCTAAGGATACCATATCCTTTTCCGTGTACAATTCTTACCTCTTTTACACCCAACAAATAAGCATCATCCAAATAATTGCGAAGATCTTTCAAAGCTTCTTCACCTCTTTTTGCAATGAGGTTTAGTTCAGGCTGAAAATACTTCATCTTTTCATTCATATCTATTCCTTTGGCAGCTTCATTCAGTCGGGGTTTTATATGAGATGGAGTTTCAACAAGTACGAGCTTTTTCACATCAACCGTTGTTTTTAATCCTCCTAAAGCCAAAACAGCTTTATTTTTATTGAGTTCTAAAACTTCAGCAACATTGTCTTGGTCTATCATTTTCACAAATGAGCCTACTTTGATTTCACCCTCTACAACTTTTGCTGCAACAGCCTTTTCTTCTCTTTCTATTTTTTCTTCTTGTTCAACAAAAGATTTTAAATCGCTTAATTGTTCTTTTATTTCAGTTCGTGCTTTGCGCTGACTCTCAATATCTGCCTGCTTTTCTTTGAGTTCTCTGATCACAGCCTCTACCCTACTATTGGCTTCACTAATTACAGCTAAAGCTTCTTGTTTTGCCTTTTTAATTAACTCACGTTTATTGGCTTCAATGCCTGCTTTTAATTGATCATATTGCTGAACCAGTTTTTCGGCCTTGGCTTCTTTTTCTTTTAATTTATCCTTTAAATCATGAACTTGCTTTTGCTCCTTTTCTAAATCAAGCAACAAATCATCTACTCGTCTTTGCTTACCACCCACTTTGTTTTTTGCATAATTGATGATGTGTTCTGGTAATCCACTTTTGGTAGCTAACTCAAAAGCATAAGAACTTCCTGGCTTCCCAACTTCTAGTCTATATAATGGCTGCATTCTCTCATGATCAAACAACATCGATGCATTTTCTAAACCATTGGTATTGGCAGCAAAATGCTTGAGGTTACTGAAGTGAGTTGTTACAACACCATGGGCCCTTTTTTGCGTTAAATGATGAAGAATAGCTTCAGCTAATGGCCCGCCAAATTGAGGGTCGGTACCTGTTCCAAATTCGTCTATTAGGAACAGTGTTTTTCCATCTGCAAAATCACAGAAACTCTTCATGTGTAACAAATGAGAACTATAAGTACTCAAATCGTTTTCAATACTTTGTTCATCACCAATATCCACCATCATTTCTTTGTAAACACCCATCACACTGTGACTCTGACAAGGGATTAAAAATCCACATTGCATCATATACTGTAACAATCCAACTGTTTTTAAACAAACAGATTTACCTCCTGCGTTGGGCCCAGATATAACAACAATATGTTTTTCCGAATTGAGTTTTATAGACAAAGGCACTGTTTCCACTCCTTGTTTATCATGACTCATTCTCAGCAAGGGATGGTAAGCTTGATACATCTCAATTCCAGGATGCTTGCTTAAAATGGGCATATCAGCCTTCATATCGAGGGCTAATAGGGCTTTAGCTCGAATAAAATCAAACAAGCCCATGCGGTTGAGATTTTGTTCTATCTCTTGTAAATGCGGACGAATTTGATCTGTTAGTTCTAACAAAATACGTTCACGCTCTCTACGATAAGCAATTTGTAATTCTCTAAGAATATTATTGAATTCAAAACAATCTGTAGGTTCAATAAAAACTGTTTGACCCGTTTGTGATTCATCATGCACAAATCCAGGAACGTGGCGTTTATGCTCTGCTAAAACCGGCAAAACTAACCTACCATCACGAATGGTAATTCCTATATTATCAGAAAGGTAACCTAAGTCGGTATTCTTTTCAAATAAACGATTGATGCGTTTTCTAATTTCACTTTCCTTCTCGTTAATCTTCGCTGATATTTTTGACAATTCAGGACTTGCATTGGGACGCATATTTCCTTCATTATCCAATACACGCTCTATTCTTCTAATCAGGATATCATTATAAATTAATCCTTCGAGCAGGGATTCAAGTTGCGGATATTTCCCTCCTCTTTCACGCAAGAATTTTGTAATCTGAAGAAAAGACATCAACACCAATTTCATTTGGTGTAACTCTTCTTCTAATAACCAAATACCTTCAATTCTTGCTTTTGCTAATGCTACACTGATATCAAAATAGTTTTCTGAAGGAAAGGTGTTGTCTTCACTTAATATGGTTTTGAATTCCTTGGTTTGCTCCAACATTTTTGAGAGCAAATCGATGCGGTTGACAAAACGAATTTTAGAAACATACGACTGACCCATCACTGATAAACAACGGGCACTTACTAGATCTTTTACCTGATCAAATTCGAGTTTATTCTCTAAGTTTTTAGGATATGGCAATTTTTTCTTTTTTTATAATCAACAACACAATCAATAATTAGTTCGGCTTCACCATCACGGAGGAGTCGGGCTGAGTACTTTTTTCTTGTATATATCCTGCTTGGTGCTGCGCTTCTAGCAAGGTTAGGTTATTCACCACATCAATATAAATACTATCCAAATCAACTGGCGTGCTTAAGTAATAAGCGTAACTCGACTTAAATTGTTCTTCGGTACATCTGTTTTTTTCGAAAACAATAGCATAATTATCTAAGTTAGCCTGTATTAATGAATCTCCAAAAACACTTTTGGCATTGATTCTCGATTCAGCCACATGGATATCAGTAAGAATTGACGACATTTGTTGGCGGTTCAGCAAATCAGAAGGAGCTTTAGTTATTTCTGATTTACCGGCATTACAAGCCCAAATAAGCAGTACCGACAGAATAGAAAAATATTTTATTTTATTAAGCATAAGATATGATTGGAGCAAATATTCAAAAAATACAACAAGAAACGGGCCACAAAGTTAAACTAATTGCAGTAAGTAAAACCAAGCCTGAAAGTTTAATTATGGAAGCCTATGAAGCTGGGCAAAGGGTATTTGGAGAAAATAAGGTTCAAGAAATGCTAGGCAAATATGAAAACTTGCCAAAAGATATAGAATGGCATCTAATTGGACATCTTCAAACCAACAAGGTTAAATATATAGCACCCTTTGTGAGTTTAATTCACTCTGTTGACTCCTACAAACTTTTGGAAATGATTAATAAGGAGGCTCAAAAAAACAACAGAATCATCCAGGTTTTATTACAAATCTATATTGCAAAAGAAGAAAGCAAATTTGGACTAAGTGAAGAAGAGGCTATTGAGCTTCTTGAAATGAAGGAGCGTAATGGATTAAATGCAGTTCAAATAATTGGTTTAATGGGAATGGCAACCCTTACAGAAAATAAGGAAATCATTAAAAGCGAGTTTTTAAACCTGAAGGCATTTTATGATTCCCTTAAATCTTCACATTTTAAAAATGATGAAAATTTCAAAGAGCTTTCTATGGGAATGAGCGGTGATTATGGGATTGCGGCCGAATGTGGTAGTACCATGATAAGAGTGGGCAGTTTGATATTCGGAAATAGATAGAAATATCGATGGTATTTTTCCAAAAAGTTAAATGCCATGGAAAACAAATTTTGTCAGAATTGCGGAGAATCGATCAAAGGTAGAATCGATAAAAAATTTTGCGATGATGCTTGCAGAAGTACTTACCACCACAAGAAATCACCAGAACAGGTGAGCTTCATGAGGAACATTCATTATATCCTTCAAAAAAACAGGAAAATCCTAGCCAAGTTTTTTCATAAACAACCCAATCAAGCACTCATAGAAAAAAGAAGTTTATTAGAAATGGGCTTTCATTTTGGATACCATACCCAAACCATTCAATCTGATAGCAATTTACCTCAGTTTGCCTGCTATGACTATGCTTATCAAGAACTTAACGAAAACCAAATCCTATTGATAAAAATTCAATCTGGATTACAAACTGATTGGTCTTGAAGCAAGTAAAGTATACCCAGCAAATTGTGGGTTTTGTGTGAGTTTCTTGTCGTGTAAGGGAATTAATTTGCTACGTTTAATTCAATTTAAAAGCATGTTAACGTCCCTGACCATCCTTAATTCCAAAGTATATGGAAAAGCCGAAATCAGATTGAATGATTGTGATAGTCTTCAGCTGGTGGGTCCAAATAATATTGGAAAAAGTACCTTGATTTACGCCCTCAACTTTTTGTTTATCATTGATGGTAACAAAATGACTTTTTCAGGCCAAAGAAGAGGTGATAAAGAAACACTTCATCACTATTTCCCTAACCACAATCAAAGTTATATCGTCTTTGAAATATTTAAAAAATCCTATTACTGCATTCTAGTGAAAAGAAACAGTGATAGTGAACTTGAGTATTATAAATTCAATAGCGAATACAAAGAAGAATACTTTGTTGGCCAGGATAAAAGACTTTTAAAATTTGATGAAGTTCAAGCTGCTCTAGCAGAAAGAGGAATTGAATTTGAACAATTCAAAGATAAAAGGGAAGTATTCAATACTGTTTACCAAAGAGGCAGAAGAAACAATGGTGTTGTTTGGTTAGAAGACACCGTTAAAACTGAAGGATTAAGTAATAACTTTTCACGTATCTACAGGTATTTAATTAACACCAAATTAATTACCAATAAAAACTTGAAGGAAGCTCTAATTATTGCTGATAACAGGGAAAATGAAATCTTGAATTTTTCACAAAAAAACAAAAAAGATATTGTTGACCTGAGAAAAATTAACAATGAAATCAGAAATTTAAAATCTGTAAAAAATGAGTTTGATGAATTTAGGGAAGTAGTTAGCCAATACAATGCTAAAGCCAGAATCATTAACCAGTTGTTTTATGGATTTACTAAAAACTATGAAACAACCTTACCTACCTTACAAGCTCAATTGGTAGAAAAGAACCAATCAATTGCTAAAATCAACATGGAAATCAATGAGGATTTAATTCCTCAAAAGGCAGATTTCGACCGTAAAATAGGTGGTAAAGAATCAGAGATAAAGAGTCGCGCTTACTCCTTAAATGAAAAGGAGAACGAACTCAAAATTATTAAGTCGTTCGACCCAATTGAACTGCTAACTGAAGCATTGGCTAACCTTGATAAAAAAAGGAAAGAAATTGAGAGTCGCATCACCATGGTTGAAATTCAAAAATTGAATAGTCGTCAGATTGAATTCAGAATAGACCAATTGAATGACCAGATTTCAAAATTTGAAAATCAGATTAAAAACTACAGCAGTTTATTAATCAATAAAATTTCAGGAAATAAAGAAAACAGGAAATTATTAAATGCGATATTAAGTGATGAAATCAAGAGTTTACCTGGCGACCAAGTTATCAAAGCCATTCACAAGGTTTCAGATACGCTAAAAATATTTGATGGAGAAATCGATATCTCTAAAAATTTATCTCCTAAAGATTTCCAATCGGTTGATGAAATCAAAGAATTGCTATCCAATGCAAAAGCCGATTTAAAAACACAACAGGCCTTATTTGAAGTGGTAAGAGACTTTGAAAAATCTCAACGTGATTTGTTAGCCATTCAAGAAGAAATGGAAGAAATCAAAATCAAAATTCAGAAGATAAAGAGTAAACCTGCTATTCAAAAAGCCATTGAAAAATTCAAACAAGAATTAAGTGTGCTCAATGAAGAAAACCAGAAATTAGAAAATGAGCAAAAACGTTTGGCAGATACCATTGCTAAAAAACAATTGGAAGTGCAAGAGATGATTGTAGAAAAAGACAAACGCGAAAGAAGAATCAGGGAATTACAAGAATACAAACAAACCTTAGATACCTTTGGATTAGCTGGCGAAGAATATGAGACCTCAGACGATTTAGACAACTTGTACAAGAAGGTACAAATTAATATGAGTGATCGAAATGAATTAAAAGTGTCGAAGGATAAATTGTTTGAAAAACTGAGAGACAAACTCCAATCTACATTTGCTGATGAGGTTGATTTTATTCGTTATGTGGAAGAAGAAATTGCTTTAATTGAAGACAAGGAACGTTCCATTTCGAGCTTACTTGAAAGTATCTCAACACAGTTTGCAAACCCAGCATTTACTCTGCTCAAGCGTTACGAAGAGTTCAAAGAATTTGTTTACAATAAATTCAATAGCAAATTATCTCAAGCTAGGATTTCTGATATTGAATCATTAACCATTGAATTAGTTGATAACAAAAGATTGGTAGAAGAAGTGAAAAAAATCAGCTCTATTCAACAAGTTCGTGGGCAATTGATGTTTGAATTCGATCATTCTGAAAACTTAAAAGTACTTGATGCATATTTAGATTCTGGTAAGAAAATCGACTTTGATGATTTATTTGATATCACCCTTCATTTAACAAGAAAAGGTACAACCAAACCTGTTGATTTGAATGAACAGATTGAATCGGATGGTACAGATAAAATGATTCGATTGATGATCATTATGAATATCATTAATCGATTGGCATTGAATGATGATGAGAATAGAATTGCATTGTTTATTGATGAAGTTGCCACCATCGACAAACAAAATCGACCTGAGTTAGTAAGGTTCTGTAAAGAGCATCATTTCATTCCAATTTTTGCTGCACCTGATGCCGTTGCTGGATTTGGTAAGTATTATTTCATTTATCCAAATGCAGGTAAAATCAATATCAACGAGAAGGTAAATGCGATGTATGGAGAAAGAAATAACTTATAATCATCAGTAGTGTTATGATTAAAGCAGAACCAAAAACCATATTGAATTTCATGGCTAACTATTTTGATAGCCTGAAAGACATATTCGACCTTCAAAAGGAGGACGGTCAAATTAGAAAGGAAAAACTTTCAAGAATATTGACTGAAAGAAATGATCATATTTTACCTCAATTGCTAGAATACAAAATCATTAAAAAGTTAGGTGATGATTTTGAATTCAGGGATACTTATTTTAAACTTTTCGAATTCATCTTAAATGAGTTCCGACCTTTATTACCTGAAACCATCCAGAAATATGAAAGATCTATTTCTGTTTTATTCAAAAAAATACGAGATGGCATCAATGGAGATAAGTTAATTTTAGGAAGTAGAATCAACGATCTTTATAATGAAATAAAAGAATTCAGTGAAGCTGTAGAAAAAAACACCATTCGATTGTTGGCAGAAACGCGTGAATTAAAATCGAATGTAGACAAACTCGACTACAAAGAAAAAGTACGCAAAGCCAGTTTTTGGATTGATTATTATATCACGCCATTAAATAATATTCTTGATATCAACCACTCAGAATCTATCACAAACAGGTTGTTTGATATTTCGAATTATGTAAACATCAGACGTCTAAATTTTGATGATGAAGTATTGAGACTACAATTCGAGAAGTTATATGTATTTCTGGTACAAACCAATGATGATTTATTGAAGCAATCAAAATTATTAACCAACGAATTGCTTCCATTGATTGAGAGAATCAGAACTGAATCTGTGATACTAACTGGATGGATAGAATTTTTGAAAGCACCCAATAAAGCACCATTGCCAAAAGTGTTTAAAGTGGAAAGACAATATCCTTATAGCAACGATATGTACTTAAATGCGCAAGAATATGTTCAACAATTTGCGAGTGAAGAAACCATCATTCTTGAAGACCCAAAGGCATCATCAGATAAATGGGTATTCAACAAAGAGCTGTATAAAGAAAGAATGATGCAACAATTACCTTTAGACAGTTTCTTTGATTGGTGTGGACTTACACTCAGATCAGAATACGAAGAAATTGAAACAGATAAGCTGTTTGCATTATCAGCGCTTTTATTTGAAGATGGCATTTCATTGGAAGTAGACCAAAAAGAAGACAGAAGTTTGATTCGTACGAGTCAGATGAATTTAAGAGTACCGAAAATTAAAATTAACCGATATGGAATTTCCTAGATATCATAAAGACATTGTTAGCGATTTAATGGGAGGCAAATTTGTTTTGGCAAGCGACCAAAAATTCTCCTCACTAAAAGACAACCAAGAATTCTATACTAAATTCTTTAAGGAGAGTTTTGGCTATGAATTAGAAATGAAGACCGATTATGGATTCATATTATCATATGAAACTGGAGAGCAATTAAGTAGAGATATTTGTTTATTCTTCGCAATACTGAGTTACGAATTGGATAAGGATGGAAAGAATTTTTTAGAAGAGATTCAGTACGCCGAATTTGAACATGAAAAAATAGATGAGTATTTTGAAAACAGTGCTTATGCCGAATTGATTAATCACAACAATCAATTAAAGAATGGAGAAAGTAGAAGAGATTTTATTCGCACTTTAGCTAGAAGAAATATTACCGAAAGAAATGGTGATCAAAAGTTTTCATTTACGCCGGCCTACAAAGTATTTATAGATTTTGCAGCTGACTTTGCAAAAGGTAAATTACAAAACGAAACGCAAAACGAAGCGGAATACTAATACAAAAGAGGCTGATTCTTAAAGATCCAGCCTCTTTTTTTTATTCAAAAAAAATTAATCTGTAAATCCATTTAAACGACTTTCAACAGCAGCTAAACGTTGAAGAATTTGGTCGTTAGTACTAATTGGTTCAGGCAATTCCTGACTAAAATAATTGATAAACTTCCATACTTCAAATACTTCGTTAATTGGCAAATCATAAGGAGGATAAAGCGGATTCAAGGATTGTAGATTCAATGAACGTTTAGAAGCAAGTTGGTTAGTAACAATTTTAAAAACAGCTCCTTCATTTTGAGTAATTAAAACATAGGCATCACCTGTTTTTATTTCATGCCAATTGGTTACATATTCAGCCACCACATAACTACCATGTTTAATGGGTAACATAGAATCACCATCAATTTGAAATGCGCGGTATTTCCTTTCTTTTGATAAAAAGGGCAATTGAAAATTAGGAAGACTACCAATAAATTCAGGATCATTATATCCAGCCAGGTAACCCGCTTTTGCTTTAAGAGGAACCAATTCAATATTTTCTATATTATTTGAATCAACAGTAGTAGCCAGAACCCTCAATTTACTACCTGTAAGGAACTCATTTCTTAGCTCTAGGAGTTTAAATTCCGACTCTTCTAAGTTTCTAACCAATAAAGCCTCAATAGGCACTTCAAAATAGCTTGAAACTTGAAGAATAAAGTCGATAGGAGGATTCAAAGCCACTTCATTCTCATAGCTATTTAATTTTGACCTAGTAATTTTGAATTCGAGGGCTAATTGTTCTTGGGAGAGCCTGGCTCTATTTCTAAGAAATTTGAGGTTATTACCAAAGAATACTTTCATACTTGTTAAGAATAATAACAAATATATGAGTATTAAATTAACAATCAAACGAGTTCAAAAAAAAACCTCACTAGAAGTAGTGAGGTTTAAAAGGACTTGGCAACGACATACTTTCCCAGGTGTTACCCAAGTATCATCTGCGCTG